>WRDG01000057.1 GCA_009783525.1 Defluviitaleaceae bacterium
CGTTTTTTTTATTTTTTTTTTTTTACTTTTTATAGTCTTCGTACGAAACGTTTTCTATGCCCGGCAAACCCAGCCACGCCGCAAACTCCATGAGCTCCTTTGTGTAGTCGCCCAGTATCACCGGGAAGTGGTGCTGTATGCCGCGCGACATGATGGTGCTGATCATGTCCTTCGCTCCTATTGGTTTGCGGTTTACCGTCATTTCGCCGAGCCACCCCGCCGAACCGTGGAAGCGTTCCTTTTTGTTCGCGCAAAAAACTCCGCTTGCGATAAACATTTCGGAAAAATCTTTGCAGAAGCACGCGACGGTCGCTGCGCCCGGCTTTATGTTCATGTCGTGCACATATCTGAGGTCGCGTGTTTCGGTTCCCTCTTTGTTGGTGTGCTCGTGGATGGTGGACAGCATGATTCCGTCTTCGTCCGCGAAACATTCGGCAGTGGGGCCGCAGTGCCACAGCTGCATCGTCTCGTCAGCTTCGTCGTACGACACGAGGTCGAGCAGCGTCGTAACTTTATCTCCCGACAAATATTTTAAAAGCAGCATGCCGAGCGCGCCGGGTATGTCGCCCTCGCAGGCCGCGACTATTCCGCGCTGGTTGAGCTTTGCGAGCGAGTGGCACGCGCACGCGCCGAAGTCCGCCTGTATTTTCGGCCAGCAGCTTATGGCGAGCCCTTCGTAGCCGTACTCGGAGGCAAAGTCTTCATGCGCCTTTAAAAAACGCGCGTTGATCGGCATGTCTTTTTTTGCTCCGGCGCACATTTTTTTGTACGGCTTCATCGACTCCGTTAAATAGTCCGCGATTTGCGCGTCGGTGTAACTTTCGGCGAGCTTTTTAATTTCTTCGTAAGAATGGTTGCGCTGTATGTTAGTGCCGAGCAGTTTTTCGATCACGCGCTCGTCGAAGTACAGGTCGTTAAACCCGGGCGCGATCCCGCCCACAAGCGCCACCTTCGCCTTTTTAAAACGCTTGACGGCAAGCAGCGCGGCGGCTGTCAGCCTGAGCCGCTCCGCGAACTCCGCGTCCGAGGCGTAGCCGAAAAAATATTTGTATTTAACGTCGCGGTGCTTTCTGTAGTTTGCCAAAATACTGCCGTACATATTTATCCCGCAAAAACTGTTAAGCGGAAGGTACCCCGTCTTTGCCGGTTCCGGAACGGCCCACAGTCCAATCGGCAGCCCCGTGTCCGCAAACGGCAAAATAGTTTCGCCCGCGGCAAACGACGAGTTCTGCACCAAAATAAAATCCGCGCCCTTTTTGATAAAAAAAGCCGCCGCCTCTTCCGCTTCTTCACGTGTGATTATCGTGTGCGGGTATGCGGTCAGCTTAAAGCCGAACTTTTTTTCGTGCGCCAGCAGTTCTTTGCGGCCGCGTTCGTATTCGGCGGCCTTGTTTCCCGTGAAGCAAATTTGATCGACTCCGATGTATCCGATGTTAAGTTGCATATAATGCCCCTTTCGGCGCGGTATGAACCGCTGTGAAATTATTTTGTCCGCAAATAGTATCACTTGCGTATATCACGCGCAATAATGCAAAATCCGTGTGATACAATAAAAAAAAAGGACAGGTGATTTAAATGAACGCAAATATTTTCGCGAAGGCGAGCAAAATTGCCGCGGAATGCGGCTCGGCTTATTTCGGCGTAACCGACGAGGACGGCTGCCCGTCCGTGTCCACGGTGACGCCGTTGAAAACGGACGGCATCTTCCGAGTTTATTTTTCGGCGGGGCTGTGCGGAAATAAAATAAAACGCCTGCGCCGCGACAAGCGGGCAAGCGTATGCTTTCAACATGAATTAAACAATATAACCCTGGTGGGCGAAGCACAAATACTGACCGATTTTGAAACGAAAAAAAATTTTTGGACGGGCTGGCTCACCGAACATTTTCCGGAAGGCGAAAACGATCCCAATTATTGCATCGTAATGTTCGAATCGAAACGCGCCTCGCTTTGGGTGGGAGACGAAAGCGCAGAATTTTTAATCAAAGACCTTCTTACCGTTCAGTCGTACTGCGGATTGCTTTGCAAATGGTGCGGCTACAGGGAGTCGAACGGCTGCGGCGGCTGCGCGGAAACTAAGGGCGTCCCATTCCACGGCGAATGTCCCGTCGCAAAATGCTGCATCGGAAAAGGTTTTTCACATTGCGGCGAATGCGAATACCTGCCCGGCGAATGTGCCTCGCCCGATTGCAAAAGGATAGACGCGAACGGCTTTTACGAGTGCGGCGGCTGCAAAGAGACTTCGTGCGGCAAACTGTACCCGTATTCGTACAGGGATCCGGACAACGGCGACAACCCTCCGGGCGCGCGCGTGGAAATGTGCAGAGCGTGGAAGGACGCAGGATTTATGTGTGCGGATAAATAAAAAATCCGGCTGTTATTTTGCGCCGTTCCCGTTAATTAAAATTTCGTTGAGGCATTTGTCAAGCAGTATGTAAACGTTATACGCGCCGACAAGACCGACTGCATGGGCGCAGGCCTGGCCGAACTCGGGGTTGGCCGCCATAGCCGCCCAAACCTTTGCGACATGGTTTCCGTTGCCGTTTGTCGGTTTTAAACTCACGATGCCTTTTAACGCCGCTTCGGCAAGAAGCTGCCGCAGAAGGTTGGAGGCTTCATCGTGCAAAGCACGGTCCGTGCTTACATAAGCCGTCGCGAGCTCGACCGCAATCTTGACGGTTTCTGCGGCGAGCGCTTCCCGAGCCCTGCGGTTATTGTTCGACCGGGGCATCCAGTCGAACCTGTCTTCGCGCCGCGTACGCGAAGCGGTGACCAGCCTGCCGCGAAGCCCCGCTAAAGACGAGTTAAATGCCCATTTATTGTCAGCGGCAAATTTTTCGAGCCTTTCGATCCAAACGACGGTCTTGTCAAAAAATGTATTCTCTTTTGATTTATACAGATCAATTAGCGCCGCAGACCCGGACAGTATATTTTCGAGCTCGCTTAAAACGGTGTGCAAAATCATTTTTTTTGCCATTCGCGTCGCACACAAACAATGTATGAAAAACGTCCGCGCCTTTCTGTTTCATGTTTTTTTACACTTATACCTCCGGCGTCATTCCACCGTCAGGGTACGCTTCTCAAGCCCGACGCCGTCTTCGCGGTCCATGATCGTCCATTCGTAGTCCTGTTCGCGGATGGTTATCTTTAATTTGGTTAAATAATTTTGCCTGCCCGCCTGCGCAAGCTTGTCTGTGCTGCCCTCTATGTCGAGGGTTGTTTCGCTTTCTTTTAAAATAAATGTCGCGCTGTCCAAAAATACTTGCCGCGCATTGTCGAGCACGTTGCGCAAAGAATCTTCGTTTACTAAGGTAATCGTCCCGGCGGTTTTCGAATTGACCGACGATGTAAAATATTCTTTATAGTTTGTGGTCAGTTCCTTGTAAAGCATTTCGTCCAAAGCGTCCGCCAATTCCGTAAGCCGAATGGGCGCGGCGTTTGCGTCCGAAAAATTTTTATCGTTAAAAACCGTCGCGGCAATGTTTTGGCTGCTCGTTTTCAAACGAGTATCAAGGTTGTCATTTAAACCGCCAAGCTTTACATCCGTCAACTCGGGGATTGCACGCAGGTTAATCCGTCCGATGCCGGATGGGTTTTCTTCGATTAAAATTAATGAAGTAGTCAAATAATCCGAGAGATCGTGGCTAACACGGTCTCTTATTTTGTTAATAAGAACCGCGTTTGACGCATTAACTCCGGGCGGGTTTATCTGCTTGACCTCGACCGGCATTTCGATAACAATCTCCGGCATTTTAAAATGCGGAACGGGCAGATGCTTCAAATAAACATCCTGATAATATGCTTCGGCTATCTTGATTGATTCGAGATCTGCAAGCATGCGCGCACGGGCCGTCTCCTGTATAACAGTCCCTAAAAATTCCGAAAGGTTTGGCAATGCTCGGGCCTCCCTTAAAAATAAATTAACTTGAGTATATATATTCTTTCACTATTTTTCAAAAGAAACCGGAGGGGTTTCACGCCGCGGCATAAAACAAAAACCCTCCGGTGTTTTTTCGCGTTAAATGGTTATTTCTTTTGGAGCGGATATGGGCTGCGATTTTGTTGCGTCTTCTAAAATGCCGAGTATTTTTTCCATACCGCCGGGCATTTCGTCCTGCACGGCGCGTACATGCACTGCCATTGAATATGTCCGTTCAATGCTTCCCGTTGCTTTGCTTGTGCTTTTGTTCGTGATCGACGTCTTCATGTTGACCGAAGCCTTCGCCAAAAAGAATCCGCCCGATTTTTGCGAAGAAAGCTCAAATCCGCGCTCCCTTTCGCTTGTTTCTTCTTTTGTTTGGATCGAATTTATTTTTGCGTTGAAATCCACAGTCACTTCCTCAACCCTGAGGTAGGGTATCGGCACGATGGACAAAATAGGAACTTCAAGCTTCATTTCTTGGAACACCGCCGCCTGCGACGGTTTTGCGGGCGTAAACGCGACCTGGACAACGGCCTCTTTCCATCCGTCCGCTTTTGTGCCTTCCTCATTCACTTTTACGGTGGGCGCCGAAGTGTATCCCGAACCGTAACTTGTGAAGTCGATGCTCGCAATCTTTCCGCCGTCGAGAGAAGCCGTTGCGATTGCGCCGCTTCCGCCGCCGCCGGTGATGGCGACCTTCGGATTTTTATAATTGGCGCCGCCGTCGAGCACAGCCGCCGCGAAAGACGACGGCACCGCCGGCTCGTACGGTGAAACTTCTTTAGGATACTTGAAGGACACATAAACCGGCTCGCCTGTTGATGGGACGTCGTTTGGATTTTCGTTTTCCTTTGGGGCTCCCGGTTTAAATCCGACTTTGCGGATAAAATCCACGGTGCTCATTGCCGCTTGCGCCTGAGCTTCGACAACCGCGACCAGCGGACCGCCGATCAAGTTTTTGAAGTCCATGCTTGAAAGCTCTTTGCCATGATTGTAATCCATGGTAGTTTCCCCTTTCGTATTAATTATTGAATTACAATTTATATTTAACACAATTAAAAACGCTCCACAAGCAGTTGTTAAAAACTTTTTTTCGAAAAATATATTTATTTGCATTGCAATATTTTTTTTGCTTCATGATGTCTCATCTTTTCAAAAAAATATTTTCGGCGGCTTTTTTTAGCCGCCGCATTTTTTTTACAGTCGAAAAGCCTGCTTATTTTTTGCCGTTAATTTCTTAGTAAATTCTTAGCATTTCTTAACCCTGATTTTTGATTTTGTGTCCCACAATCGAAAAAAAAATCGGAGGAAAAAACTATGGCTCGCAAAAAAATAATTATTTTACTTTTTTTACTTTTTTTACTTACTGCGGCATGCGTCCGGCTTGCGGCTATTACGCATAAAAATGCGGAAGAAAAATTTGAAAATTTTACAGAGCCGGATTCTGCGTTTCACTTCGCAGACGAAATTTTGCCGCCGGATAAAAATCCGGCAAAATTTTCTTGCGCAAATGATTTTTTGCGGGCAAACATCAGCGACATATCAGACACGGGCCATTTGCTTTTGGTCAACCTCGAACACCCGCTGATTGCCGTGCCCGAATTTGATACAATGGCCGAGGCGTGGCCCGCCGTCCCCGTTAAAGCAATCGACGGGATCCGCCTGCATCCGTCCGCGCTCGAAGCGGCGGCGGCTCTGTTTGAAGCGGCGGCGGAAGCGGAAGCGGGCATGTTTTACGTTTCGAGCGGCTACAGAAGCTTCGACGAACAGGCGGAGCTGTACAGCGGCGGGAGTAACGGCTACGCTTTGCCGCCCGGCTGCAGCGAACATCATACAGGGCTCGCAATTGACATCATGGCGTCGGGCGTTTCGCAGCAGGCGCTCGGAAATTCGCCGCAGGGCAAATGGCTCGAAAAAAACGCGCACCGCTTCGGCCTGATACTCCGCTACCCCGACGGTGCGCGGCACATCACGGGCGTGCCGTACGAACCGTGGCACTTCCGCTTCGTCGGACTGCCTCACTCACTTTTCATGTTTGAAAACGGAATGGTGTTTGAAGAATACATAAATTTTTTGCGGCAGTACGGCAGAGTTGAAATTGAGCTGGACGGCAAGACATTTGCCGCCGTTTACACGGAGGCAACAAACGGAACGATAAACGTACCGGCCGGAACGGATTTTTTTGTTTCAAGCGACAACACGGGAAACTATATCGTGACATGGTTGCTTTTAAACGAAAACGGCAAATAATTTTTTTGGGCCGATTTATATTCTCTGTTTAAAACTATTTGACAGGCACATTACTCAAACAGAAAGACGCAGGCGTTTTTATGGACCATACAGTTTTAATTTGCGACGACGACCCGGACATTTTAAACGCGCTTGAAATTTATCTGCGGCAGGACGGCTACGATGTGGTCAGGGCCGCAAACGGCCATGAGGCGGTTTGCGCGGCAAAAGACGAAGCGGTGCATTTAATTGTGATGGACGTGATGATGCCCCATACCGACGGCATTAAAGCGGCGGCGGCTATCCGCGGCGCAAGCAACGTCCCCATAATTTTTTTGTCCGCGAAATCCGAGGAGGCCGACCGCATCCTCGGCCTGATGATGGGCGGAGACGATTACGTTTCAAAACCGTTCAACCCGGCGGAGCTGCTCGCGAGAGTCCGCGCGGCGCTGCGGCGTTACACGCGGCTCGGCGGCATCAAGGCTGCAGTCGGTTATAAAAGCCTGGCGGGTTTTTATCAAACCGGCGGGCTTGTCCTGGACGACAATAAAAAGCGCGTCGAGGCGGAGGGCGAAGAAGTACAACTCACCGCGATCGAGTACAGCATCCTCCGCCTGCTGATGTCTGAGCCGGACCGCGTGTTCACGTCCGCGCAAATTTACGAGGCCGTTTGGGACGAACCCGCTTTTAACGTCGCAAAAACCGTGAGCGTCCACATCAGGCACATACGGGAAAAAATCGAAATAAACCCTAAGGAGCCGAAATACTTAAAAGTGCTGTACGGCTTGGGATACAAGGTCGTGAAAATAAAATGAAGCCGCATTTTTTATTGACTACGTTAAAATATTTTTCGGCGGCGCTGGGGTTTATAGGAGCCCTGTCTTTTGTGCGCGCCGCGAGTTTGCAATTCGACTACGCCGTGTTTTCAATTTACGGCAATCTATTCCGCTTCGGCGGTTTGCCGTCGCTGCTTTGGCTCGCGGCCTGCATGTCTCTGTTTTTGTTTGCGTCGTTTAACATAAAAAAACCCGCCGAAAATTTTTTATTAAGCAAAATTGACTTCATGCTGCTCGCGTATATTTGCTCCGCCGTTTTTTTCGCCTGCTTTTTGGTATTGTCGGGAATGTCCTTTTTCTTTATCACGCGGCAGAACGCATTTGCCGTATGCCCCGTTACCGCATATCTTTCCGCTTTAATTTTGCTTGACGAATTTATAGCGAGGCTTCGCGGCAAAACGCTTCGGCAAACAATGAGCTGGCCGGTTTTTTTCAAGGTTTACCCTGTTTGGAAACCCGTCGGTTTTTTTTCGTTTATTTTTTTGGCAAGCCAGCTTGTACTGTCGTATGTTTTTTTCTTTACGCCCGCAGGCTATGCCGCTTTTTTTGCCGTATGCGCCCTCACGTTTTTCGCGGGGCTGCACATAAATTTATCCAAGCGTTTAGAAACGGCCAACGAAGAAAAAATCCGCGCCGAACGCTTCAAAAGCGAGTTGATCACCAACGTTTCGCACGACATAAAAACGCCGGTCACATCGATTATCAATTACGCGGATCTTTTGCAAAAAGAAAACCTGCAGGGAAAAGCCGCCGATTACGCGGGCGTGCTGTGCAAAAAAGCCGCGCGGCTCAAAATATTGATCGAGGATCTGACCGAGGCTTCAAAAGCCGGGACGGGAAACCTTCAAACGGAAATACACGAGATCAATTTCGGCGAGATCGTCGGCCAGGCGGCGGGCGAGTTCGACGATATTTTCGGACAAAAAAAATTGGCGCTTGTTTTGCGCCAGCCCGACTTGCCCGTTGCCGCTTTGGCGGACAGCCGCCACCTCTACCGCATTTTGGAAAATTTATTTTCTAACGCGGCGAAGTACGCGCTCGAAGGCACGAGAGTTTTTGCCGAAACATCGTGCCGCGAAAAAAAAGTCGTTTTCGTTTTGCAAAACACGTCGGCAAGCCCCCTCGCGGTTACGGAAAGCGAAGCCGCCGAGCAGTTTATGCGCGGCGACAGGTCTCGCCAAACCGAAGGCAGCGGCTTGGGGCTGTACATAGCCAAAAGCCTCGCCGTTTTGATGGGCGGCGCTTTGCGGATAAAAATTGTCGGCGATCTGTTTCAGGCGGAATTGGAACTGCCGGAAAAATAATTTTTTTAGCGCGTCCCCTACAATAAAGTATTCGATGATTAACTCGTTTATGCGCGAGTAAAATCCCGGCAGTAAGGGATTTTGCGAAGCGCAGAAACGGCGATATACAGTTAATCATCGAATACTAAAGATTCAACTTTTTTTAACAGGCGGCCATCAACGGCCGCTTTTTTTATGTCTTCTGCCCACTCGGGTACGCGCTCCTTTTCCAAAAAAGCGAACATTAACGAAAATACGTCGCTTAGTCCGTCGTCGATCTTTTTTTCATACGCCTCTTCTTCGCGGCGGGTTTTTTTATGTTTTTCAAAATAAAGCCGGTCGTACTCGCCGGCAAATATTTTTCCGGCTTCTTCACTCAAGGACGAGCAGACGTTTCGAATATCCGAATAGCGGTAGCCTCTGCCCATCAGATTGAAATCGAACATCATCGCGGCGGTTCTGTCTTTTTTTACGAATAAATTCGTCCAGTAAAAATCGTTGTAGGTCAATGTGAACCCGGGGCTGTATATAAGCCCGCGCAGTTTGCCTAAATTTTTTATCAAGTATTTAAAAAGCTCCTCGGCTTCATGAAATTTATTGATCATCAGCAAAAAATTTTTTTCTGTGAAAATTCCGTACTCAAAATAAAGCGTGTCAAGCTGACTAAACGCCGCGCCGTTCTCGTGGAAAACAAAATACCAGCCCGCAAGACGCGACGCCGCTTCTGCGTCGCGCATGTCTTCCTCCGCGCCGAGCCGCCATTCATTAGAAACCGAAATGTCTTCCAAAACGACGGACGCCGCGCCCGCC
Source organism: Defluviitaleaceae bacterium (assembly GCA_009783525.1). Lineage (GTDB taxonomy): Bacteria > Bacillota > Clostridia > Lachnospirales > WQUN01 > WRDG01. The sequence continues at coordinate 9,080 of WRDG01000057.1, forward strand.
GCATAAACCGCAGCCGTTGGCACATTGCAGTCCGCCAGTATGCGGTAGTTTAAAATTTCGCGCCGGTCGCCCTCGCGCTCAAAATATTTTGCTACCGCGGGCAAGCCGCCGCATGTGCACCGGTAGACATGGACGCCGCTCTTCGCGCTGATCAAACAAAAATTTTCGACGGGTTTTTGCGCCGCAAAAAAAATGTCCCGCGCGATCAAAGTTTCAATGCCGCTCAAGATTACTTCCCCTTACGCAAACGGACCGTTTGTCTTTTTGACCATATTAAAGTAACGTACCGGACAACGCACAAAAAAATTTAAATATTTCAAATTTTTTTTCTACGTCAATGTAAGCGTAAAAAAATTACAGCGTAAAGAAACTCCTTCGGAGTTTCTTTCTTGTAAACGCAAAAAAATTTACCGGGAGGAAACCTATGGACGCGCCCAAGAATATTTATCGCCATACCGCGTGGCTTTATGACGTCGAGTACGAAAAGGAACAGCCCCTGCCCGACATCCCGTTTTACCTCGAATACGCCGAAAAATTTTGCGGCGCAAACGGCGGCGAAATTTTGGAGCTCGGATGCGGCACGGGCCGCGTCGCGCTCGCGCTGGCAAAGGCGGGTTTTTGCGTGACGGGGCTCGACCTTTCAAATCAAATGCTCGATATTTTCAAAAACAAATTGGAAAGGCAGCCGGAGTTTGCCTCCAAAGTAGAAATTTTTCACGGGAGCATGGCAAATTTTAACTTCGGTAAAAAATTTACGTTGATTACCGCCCCCTTCCGCGCCTTTCAAGCCGTGACGGAGCAGGCGGACATCGAATCGACCCTCGCCTGCGTGCGCGGGCATCTTGCGGACGGCGGCATTTTTATCGTCAACGTGTTCAGGCCCTACGCCGAACCGCTCGACGAAAGCTGGGTGGGACTTGAGGTTTTTGACCGCGAGTTTTGCGACGAAGAAAGCGGCGTCCGCGTAATGCGCTACGAGTGCCGCGAGAAGATCGACGCGGTAAATCAAGTGATCTATCCCTACCTCGCCTACGAGGTCGCCTACCCGGACGGAAAATACGAACGCCTCGTCGAGCCTCTGCGGATGAAATATTATTATCGCTGCCAGCTCCGCGCGGAAATAGAAAAAGCCGGCCTCTCCGTTTCAGAGGAGTTTTCGTGGTACGACAAAAGCCCGCCAGAAGGCAGGGAAATTATTTTGGTGTGTAAAAAGCAGACAGTGCAGGAGCGCGTACCGTGCGCCTGAAGACTTCAAAAAAAATATAGAAAGGATACCGACATGAAAAACTTTTTGAAAAAA
>WRDG01000058.1 GCA_009783525.1 Defluviitaleaceae bacterium
CTGGACAGAGCGGCGGATATGGAAGCCGCGGCCGACGCGTTTGCCGGCGGCAAAATCGTGTTGCTGCGCTTGGGTTCGATTTACAGCCTGATAATAAATCCGCAGGTAAAGGATCTGGCCGACAAATTAAATTTATTGAAGGAGCGGCGCGGCGACCAAATAATGAGCGTGGTTTGCACAAGCCCGCAGGCGAAAAAAAACGCGGACAAAAGCCGCGTAAACGGCGACTTTTATAATTTGCCCGATGATTTTGCGGGCAGGGTGATCGTGCGGATACCCGTCGCCGCGGACGGGCCGCTACCCTTCCCTTATCACATTGAAAAAGGCACGATGCAGTACCTCAGCTTTGAGGGGACGCATCCGCTGCGCGAAACATTCGGCAGAAAAATTGCGGAGCGCGGCTGCGATTACGCAGCTATCACGAGCGCCAACATCGGAGGCGCGCCAACCATTGAAGACATCGCGCCGGCAAAGAAGCTGGCGCTGCTGTTTAACATAAAGTCGGAGTTCGCATGTCTAAACGCGCAAACCGTCGTGGCCGAAATTCCCGGCGACGCGGGCGGACACAGGGGTTCGCTCGCCATCGTCAGCTTTTGCAATAAAGACGCGATCGAGGTTAAACGCCTCGCAGACAAAAACGACCGGCGTTTGACGGAAAAATATTTGGCGGACCTTTTTGCAAACATTAAAACCGAAACGCCGCTCGTTTACGCGCTGTAAAAAATAATTTTTTATTGGTTCGTAACAATTTTTATGAACCTGTCGATGCTTTCGGCGGGCACGTCGTCGGTTATCGCCTGCGACGGCCCGACTATGTAGCCGCCGTTTTTGCCGAGCAACTTCATCTTTTCTTTGGTTTCGCGTTCGACGTCGTCCGGCGTGCCCTGAGCCATAACCTTCTGCTCGCTAACCCCGCCGCTGAACGTGATATATTTGCCGAACTCCTTTTTTATTTCGTAAACGTCCATCGCCTCCGGCTGAAACGGGTTTAATATGTCGAACCCGATTTCGACGAGATCCGGCATGATTTCGCGGAGGTCGCCGCAGCTGTGAAGCTGCGCGTATTTGCCGCCGCTTTTTATTTTTGCGACAGCTTCCTTTAAATAAGGCTTAAAAAATTTCCGCCAGCACACCGGGCCCATGATGAGGCCCGTCTGCATCCCGTAGTCGTCGTTTATATGAACGCAGTCGATGTCGAATTTTACAATCTGCCCGATCATGTTGAGGTAGTGCTCGTGTATCCTGTCCATAATTTTATAGACAAATTTTTCGTTGCCCGCCATGTCCGCCATAAGGTTCTGCATCCCATAAAGCCCCCACGCAGTTTCGAAATACGACGTGCCGGCAATTATAATGAAGCTGTCTTTGTTTTCTTCCGCAAATTTTGCGAGCCAGTCGTACCTTTCATTTGAGTCCTGCATAAAAATTTCGCAATCGTCAAAAGTTTGCTCGGTAAACCATTTGTCGGGCAGCCTGCTTGCCACGCCCGCCGAAACAAGGTACCTGTCGAGCCCTTTCATAAAATCCGGGTCGTTGTAAAATTCCGCCATTTTGTCGTGCGCGCCCTTCGTCATCGAAATGCTGTACGGCATGACATCCGGCTCGTTATGGCCAAGCGATGTTATTACCCTGTCTTTTAGCGTGATTTTTTTGTTTTGCGGCATGTGCGTTCCCCTTATTTTTTATTTTATTATACAACATTTCCGTATTGGGCATCGCGGGTTAAAAGCATATGTGTATCTTTATAAACACCGAAAAAAAACACCTTCGGTGTTTCTTCCTTGCACAGAAAAACCTTCGGTGTTTCTTCCTCACAGTTTATAATGGTTCCCATAAAAAAAATTTAGGGGACGAAACAATGTCATTTCAAATTAACAGGCAGCTCGCACATTTGCATGACTGCGATGTTTTGGTCATAGGCGGCGGGCCCGCGGGAACAGCCGCGGCAATTTCCGCGGCGAGGATGGGCAAGGACGCGGCGCTTGTCGAGCGCAGCGGGCAGCTCGGCGGCATGATGACGCTTGGCAACGTGGCGATATTCATGCCGGTGGGTCGTGTGACGGGGCTGTACGCGGAACTTGTTGCGACGCATTGCAAAGAATTTTACACATGGGGCAAAAGCTACCCACGGTGCCAGTTTAACGCGGTCAACATGAGGTACGACTGCCTGCGCCGAGCGGCGGAGGCCGGAGTAAAAATTTTTTTTCACACGGAATTTTTATCCGTGTTAAAAAACGGCGCGGGAGAGCCCTGCGGGATCGCGGCGCACACGCGCGAGGGGCTCGGCGCGATCACGGGCAAAATTCTCGTCGACTGCACGGGCGACGCGCACGCCGCGATAGACGCGGGCGCGGCATACTCTACGGGGCGTCCCGGCGACGGCGCGACCCAGCCCATGACGCTTATGTTCGAAATGCAGGATACAGGAAAAGCCGCCGAGCCGTATATTCCGGAGGGCGCGTACCGCTACGGCTCCGTTGACGAGCTGCCGCAGGGGCGCGTTTTATATTTCGACCGCAACAACGAGGGCAGGGTTTTGGTAAACATGACGCGGGTGCGCGGAAACGGGACCGACTTTTTTAACGCCGCGAACGCGGAGCTTGAAGCCATGAAGCAAATGTACGGCGTCGCCGAATACCTGCAAAAAAATATTTTTCCCAACCACTGCATTTCATCCGCCGCGCCGCAGGTCGGCGTGAGGCAAACGCGCCAAATCGAGGGCGAATATAAGTTGACGGCTGACGATTTGATTAACGGGAGCAAATTTTCCGACGTTGTGACGCAAACGAATTATGAAGTGGACATACACAACCCGACGGGCAAGGGCGGCACGGAAGAGTATCCCGTAAAATTTTACGACATACCTTACCGCTGCATGCTGCCCAAAAACGTGACGAAGCTGCTCGTCGCGGGGCGGTGCATATCCGCCGACCACACGGCGATGTCGTCGCTGCGGACAATTCCTACATGCTTGGGTCTCGGGCAGGCGGCGGGAGTTGCGGCAAGCGCCGCCATAGACGACGGCTGCGCGTTAAAGGACGTGAACATCGAAAAGCTGCACGCCGGGCTTAAATCTCAAGGCGTGCAATTTTTTGATGACGCGCAGTGACAGGCCGATACTGCGCTTATAAAAAATACAATGAAGCTTCAACAGGGTCGTCGGCTTTTTTTATATCTCTACGGGAGATTTAATATGTCGGCGCATTTTCCCACTGCTTTGTCTATCCAGTCGTTATAGTTGTCCACGGCTTGGAACATAGAAATTTTTTCGCCTTCGGCCTTACCTTCCGCATTGGTTTTAAACACCTCGACGGCTGTTTTTAATCTAAGCAGTTCTTCCTGAAGCTTGCGGATCATGCCGTGGTCGGTATCGCTCGACAATTTATTTACCATTAAAGGCAAAAAGTATATGCGGTTTGCGGCGGTTTGGTCGAGCCAAGTCAACGCGGATTTGGCGCTGATTATTTCTGTTTGGATACTTTGGATATTTTGGATTGCTTTTACAACGTTCAACTGGTTGTTTAAAAATTCGTATTTGTCTGTATACAGCGTTTCCGCCTCTTTATATGCTTTTTCCGCATTTACAACTACTGCCTGCGCGCTTACCGCCGCAGTTTTCGCATTGTCCGCCGCGGTTTTTGATTTTTTTACATTTTTATAACCCTTGCCCGCAAAAACAGCGCACAGCCCGACTAAGGTCGCGCTCAAAACGCTGAACAAAAATGCCATGATGTCATTTGTTGCTGCGGATCGCTGCACGTTTTGCAATCTTTCCAAATACTCTATGGAAATTTTCGCTTCTTCCGTGCGCTTGGGCGCAAAACAAGCGATTGCCTCCGCCGCTTCGCTGTATAATTCGGTAAACTTAAATTGGTTGTATATAAACGAATACAAGCTTGCCGCAATACTGAACATGCACGCTGTCAAGACAGCGATTAGAAAGATACTTATAACCGCCGTAAAAAATTTTTCCATTTTTTCCATTTTTCCCATTTTTTCCATTCCGCCGCCTCCTTGATAACCGTTATATTTTCGGTATTTTTAACCGAAAAAATTTACGGGTTGATATTTAATTTAACGAGCGCGTTCTGCAATCCCGAAAAACCTTCGTCCTCTCTGCTGCCTTTACCCACGCGCAGTATATGATATTTATTAAGCAGCGACATTTTACGTTCTTCGTTCAGTTTTTCTTCTAAATATGAAATATAACCGGAATAAATTATCGTAGGCATCGTCGGGGTTACCGTATAAATATATTCCTGCAGCATAATCCAGCCGGATATCATTTTTCCTTTCGACTTATGCTGGTGTTCGTTAAGCCATTCGTCAGGCATATTTAAGTCGGTTATAATGCAAGCGATTTCGTTAAAATGTTCAGTAAAAAATTCTTTCACCTGATCGATCCGTTTAAAATCTTCGACGATCCATCCCCGCGCCCTGAGTTGATTGGACGTAAACTCCCTAAGAGCGTCGTCGTCTTCCAAATAAAGTACAATATGCATAAAAAATCCGCCTCCGTGTTTTGTTTTACTTTTTTTTTGACGCTTATTAAAAGCCGCCGAATGTTTTAAACCATGCTCTTCGGCACGGTTATTGTGAACGTAGTCAGCCATGTCCCCCTGTTTATTCTTTTGTTAAGGTATTCTTTCGTTAAGTCTTTCTTCCGGTCTATATACCTCGTCAGTTCTTCCCTGGGTATGTCGGTTACACGTTCGATCCGCGTCCTTAGTCCGTCGTTTAAAATGTCTGTCCAGTTAATGTCTGTTCGCTCTTCTTTAAATTTTTGAAGCTCCGTTTGCAAATTTTTGCTTTCGGCGTCGATGAACTTCTCTTTGATATACCAGTCCACCAAAGGCAAATGATAACGTTCTTCAATCGGGACGCATGTAAAATAAACCTTGTTAAAGCCAAGCAGTTTCCGGGATCGGCTGACGACATACAACCCGATGCCGTCTCCGTCTACAAGCGTAAGGTCGGGCGAATTTCCCCGCACATACAAATCGAAAATATTTTCTCCCGCCTGTATTTCGGGGCCGAAGCTTGACACTTTTAATTCGTAGCATGACTTGTCGCTCGACTTCAGCCAGCTCAAATAAATAATGCTTCCCCTGTGAGCATACTTAACCGCGTTATCGACAAGATTATATATAAGAAGATCAAACAAGGGATGGTATGACTTGATATAGCTCGGTGCTTCCTCAGAATTGTCATGAACAAAATACGGCAGGTTTTCAAGGCTGCGGCGTATCACGATAATATCCAAATTTCTGCCGCGCAGTTTCGCCCTGAACATGATCCTCCATTTATACAGTAAATTAAAAACGTCAATCGTGCTTTCGTTTGACTTTACAAAAGCGTCTTTTATTGAGCCGGTGATAAGCCCTATGCTGTCCGACATATATGAAATCAAATGAACCGCGTTTTTTATGTCCGCCGATATTAATTTCCGTTTGTCAAAAGACAAATTAATAAAATTTTGCCCGCCGGATTCAAAATACATACGCATATGGTCGCCCACCAGGGTGGATATGTGAGCGCCTTCGTGCCGGTTCATGCGCAGCGTGAGAATATGGTGCTCTTTCATATAATTAGCGGCGTAAAGGGCTATATATGAACGAATGTGCGTAACATACTCGCCGAGTATGTCTATCATCTTACCGTACAGCTCGTTATTTTTTTTAACGTTTTCAACATGCAGTAATACCGCAATATCATGACAAACAATTAAGATTATGCTGTTACGGTCAATTTCGGAATTAATAAATAAACCATCCAGAATATCCGGATGGTTAAGGCTGCTCAAATAATCAAACTTGTCGTCGTTTTTATTGTTGGCGATAGAAAAATCATATCTCCAATCGTTACGGTTGTCGTTTTCGCCGGGCGTAGGGTATAAAGACTTGGACTTGTTCTCTTCCGCTTCCAAACGCATGCCGTCGCCGAACAGTAAAACCTCTTTAAAGGCGAACTGGTTATTTATTTCGATTGAAAACTGCAAAAATAAATCCCATGCAGTTTTAAGCTCGATTTTATGCTCCTCGCGTTTTTCCTGCGGTTTATTTTTTTTGATGCGTTCCTCAAAACCGCTGTGATAGTTATTAACCGCTTCGGTAATCATATGCTTAAACAACTTTTTCTGCTTTTCGAGCACGCCGTCTTTTAGCTTTTCCTCAATATCTTTCAATTGATTGCAGGCGTCTTCGATAAATTTGTCATATTCGCCGATATCGTTGAACACCATTCTCTCCGGTCTGCCCGAGTTGTTATCGTTAACCTCTTTTTTTATCCGCAAATATTTATTAATGGGTTCGTCAAGATCGTCCGCCTTTAATATAAGGTCCCTTATCTTGCCCGCTTCAATATCTAAATTGCCGGGGTTTTTTAAAATGTTATTGTCTAATAAAAAACCTTTGAACAAATCAGACGGTTTATTTTTTTCGAAAAAGTCGGACGCTATTTTTAATCTTATTTCATTGTCTGTTTTTTTTCCGCCGGATTCCCGCACCATGGTCTGCCCTATAAAAAGCACTGCGATTACTTTTTTATTATAGTAAATAGGGAAAAGCAATTCTCGGTAACCAAGTATGGGGCAATAATACTCGACAACAACCCTGTTAAACTTCGGCCGCTCATATACTTTGGGCGGATTGATTTTATATTCGTCGTAAAAGAAGGAGTGCATCTTATGCAAATCGACTTCAATTTGTTTTTTCATGTCATTTATGTTTTCTTCAAGCGTATCTTTTTGAACGGATTCTTTAAAAAATTTTGCATGAAATTCGTCGCATTTATAGCATTTGTCCGCTCCTGCGCAATGTCTGAATAAACGGCATGATCCGCGCATGGCAAAATGCGAAATGTCTGAATCAATACGAAACTTGCATGGGTCTTCGTTATTATTGACGCGGTTTATATCAATAATCGTTACAGGATGGCGAAGCTCATTGCAAATTGTCACTGCGAAGTTTTTGACGGTGTTTCTGTTTGTAAGCACAGTAAAATCGGAATTGTCGGCAACTTCATCCGGGAGAGGTGCGAGCCATTTCGGCTCTTGCAAATAATTTATCATCCGAGGATTCCTTTCGCGGCAAAATTTTTATTCGCTGCTGCTAATTAAACTCTATATTCAATATACCTTTTATATAATTAAGTCCGCAATGCCTTTAACGTTTTTACACATTTTCGCCGAAATTATAAACTACGGATCCGGCGCTTCTTAGCCGCGCTCGTTCCGCCGCCTTGAAAGATACAAATTTTTTTTGTAGTATTGTTTAAATTTTATGAGGCGGTAATTAAATGAAAAAGATAAAAATTTTGAAAGGCGCGGACGGTTTTTTTTGCGTTTTAAATTCGGCGCGGACGGTTGATATATGAAATATATGACCGTAAACGAAATCCGCGAGACGTACCTTTCTTTTTTTGAGGGCAAAAACCATTTGAGGATGCCGAGCTTTCCGCTCGTGCCGCAAAACGACAACAGCCTGCTGCTTATCAACTCCGGCATGGCGCCGCTTAAGCCTTACTTCACCGGGCGCGAAACGCCGCCCAGTGTCCGCGTGACCACATGCCAAAAATGCGTGCGCACGACGGACATCGAAGACGTGGGGCTTGACGTGCGCCATTTTTCGTTTTTTGAGATGCTCGGAAATTTTTCGTTCGGAGATTATTTTAAGCGCGAGGCGATCGGCTGGGCGTGGGAGTTTGTCACTCAGGTTTTGCGGATACCGGAAGACAGGCTGTTTATAACTGTGTTTGAGGCAGACGGCGACAAGGAAGCGATCATTTGCGCGGGCGAACCCGAAGCGGTTACGTTGGACGAAGAAGCGGAAAAAATATGGCTTGACGAAATCGGCATAAAAAAAGACAGGCTGTTCCGCCTGGGCAAAAAAGAAAATTTTTGGGAGCACGGCACGGGCCCGTGCGGACCTTGTTCTGAAATCCATTTCGACAGGGGAAGCGAATTTTGCGCGGGGCTTGCAAACTGTGCAAACTGTCGGTTCGGCAGCCCGGAAAACAAAGGCCCCTGCGAGGCGTGCGACCGTTACATTGAAATTTGGAACCTCGTGTTCACGCAGTTTAATTCGGAGGGCGGCGGCGTCTACTCGCGGCTCGCCTCACGCAACATCGACACGGGCATGGGGCTCGACCGCACGAGCATGGTCATGCAGAACGCGCCGTCGCTGTACGACATCGACACGGTAACGGCGGTCAAAAATAAAATATGCGAAATTTTTAATATACAGAACGAATGGAACAAGTCGCTTATGATCATCACCGACCACGCCCGCAACATCACGTTTTTGGCGTCGGACGGGGTGCTGCCTTCTAACGAGGGGCGCGGGTACGTGTTCCGCCGCCTGCTTCGCCGCGCCGTACGGCACGGCAGGCTGCTCGGCAGGGGCGAACCTTTTTTGGCGTCCGTCTGCGAAACGGTAATCGATTCGTCAAGGGGCGAATACCTCAATCTGTTCGAAAAACGCGGGCATATTCTGCGCGTGATAACCGCGGAGGAGGAAAAGTTTTTTGCCACGCTCGATTTCGGCACGGAGATGCTGTCCGCAAAAATGGCGGAGGTTAAAGACGGCGTCTTGCCGGGTGCGGACGCTTTTAAGCTGTACGACACATACGGCTTCCCGCCTGAATTGATGAGCGAAATTTTAGCGGAGCAGGGTTTGACATACGACGAAGAAGGTTTTCAAAACGAAATGGAACGGCAAAAGGAACGCGGCCGCGCGGCGCGTGGAACCTACTCGTTTTCCGGCTCGGACGAAACCGTTTACAGCTTGCTCGTACCGGGCATCGCAAGCAAATTTACCGGTTACGCGAGCACGGAAGCGGACGGCTGCATAGTAGCTGCGATTGTCCAAACCGACGCGGGTGTTGCGGACAGAGCGTGCGACGCGCAAAAACAATACGCGGTATTTTTAAGCGAAACGCCGTTTTACGCGGAGTCCGGCGGGCAAAAGGGCGACATCGGCTTTATAAAATGTTTGGGCGGAAAATTTATCGTGGACGACTGCATAAAAACCGCCGGCGGAAACATAGCGCACATAGGGCGCATCGAATCGGGCGAGTTAAAAACAGGCGATAAAGTTACCGCGAGCGTGTGCGGCGCAAACAGAGACAGCACTGCGCGCAACCACACCGCCACGCATTTGCTGCATAAAGCGCTGCGCGAGGTCTTGGGCGCGCATGTCGAGCAGGCGGGTTCGGATGTTTCGGCGGGCAGGCTGCGGTTCGACTTTACGCATTTTGCGGCGCTCACTCACGACGACGTCGAGCAGGCGGAAAGCATTGTAAACGGAATGGTCAGGTCGAGGCTGCCGGTCAGCGTAACCGAAACGGATCTGGCCGAAGCGAGGCGTTTGGGCGCGGTCATGCTTTTCGGCGAAAAATACGGCGAATCCGTGCGCGTGGTTGACGTCGGCGGGCAAAGCACGGAGCTTTGCGGCGGCACGCACATAAAAAACTCCGACGAAATAGGCATGTTTAAAATTATAAGCGAAGGCAGCGCGGCGGCGGGCGTGAGGCGCATAGAAGCGCTGACCGGCGACGGTGCGTTAAAATATTTTTTCGACGCCGAAAAAACCTTGCGCGAGGTCTCGTCAATTTTAAAGACCGAACCGCATAACGCGCCCGCAAAAACTTTGCAGCTCCTTGAAGAAAACAGGCAGCTCAAAAACGAAACGGAAAAGATAAAAAGCAAGATTGCGGGCGGCGGCGCGGACGCGGTCATAAAAAGCGCGGTCAACATAAACGGCTTCGACATGTTCATGTCCAAGCAGGAAGGGTTGGACGCGGATGATTTGCGCGCGTTGTGCGACAAGGTGCGCGACTCGGCGGCGGACGGCATTATAATTTTAAGCTCCGTTTTAAACGGCGCGGCGCAGTTTATCGCGCGCTTGCCCAAGGCGGCGGTTGACGCGGGCCTTAACGCGGGCGAGCTTGTAAAAACGGCGGCGCGCATCTGCGGCGGCGGCGGCGGCGGGAAGCCCGACGCGGCGCAGGCGGGCGGCAAAGACGGAAGCCGCGCGGACGAAGCGCTGCAGGCGGCGGCCGCGATGGTAAAAAAAATCCTGGGTGAAAACGCAAAAAAATAAAGTATTCGATGATTAACTGCAAAATGCCGATTTTGCACTTCGAAAAATCCCCTAAAATTTTTCTAAAGAAAAATTCTTACTGCCGGGATTTTTCTCGAGCAAAATCTAGTTAATCATCGA
>WRDG01000059.1 GCA_009783525.1 Defluviitaleaceae bacterium
AATGCAAAGAGAGTGTACGACATGGTCGCGCTTGCTTTGTGTAGTAAGTGAGTTTATGTATGAAAAAGATGAAGCTTTGTTTGAGAATACAATCAAGGATAATATTTGGTTTAATAAAGAAAAGGGAAGATTATATAAACCGATTCAAATTCTTGAATCACCGTGGTATAGCTGCGGCGGAGGCTTTGGAGGGACGCAGGTCAAAAACATAGCAACAAGACTCATTGAAAAAATGGGTTGTTCAGAATCTGTGCAGTTGGAAGTATATAATCCCTTGGGAAGCGAATTAAAAAAATAACTTCAAAAACAAGGAGCAAAAAAATGCTTACGCATGAAAAAATAGTGGAAGCTGTACAAAAAGCGGCGAAAGAGTTTCCGTTGGTCAAGGCGGAATACTTCGGCTCTTATGCGGACGGCTGCGCGACTGAAGACAGCGATTTGGATCTGTTGGTTGAGTATGACGAAGTCAAGCTCTCTATATTAAAAACGATTGCATTGAAACATTTTTTGGAAGACAAGCTATCGAAGAGAGTCGATGTTGTCGAGGCTCCGCTTCCTTATGGTTCTATGTTGGATATAGGTAAGACGGTGAGTGTACTATGAAAAACCAAAATAAAAATATTTTAATTAAAATAATAAATGAAGCAAAATATGTGGAAAAATCGTCAATGATATCAACGAGGATATTTTTGTAAATGACGAGACATTAACAAAAGCCGTATGTATGACTTTGATCAATGTAGGGGAATTAATAAAAAGGTTGGATGACGAAATTAGAAATAGTAACGATCATGTCCAATGGAGGGATTATGCGGGGTTCCGCGATGTTGCTGCGCATGCATATTTTTCGATAAGGATGGACAGAGTTTGGGTTTATGCGAAAGAAGAATTGCCGATTTTTGCAAGTCAAATCCAAACGATTTTAAACAGCGACAACAAAACCGAATAATAAAATCCAATCTTGTTTAATTAAAAACTCGATGACCAAATTTGTTTTAGCGGCGTAAAACAGGTCGAATGTTAACAATTATATAACAAGAGAATCAAGCAACTCGCATTTATTAAACATAAAATCATTCAGGAGGCGCACATGACAGATTTTAAACAAAATTTTAACAACCCGGATCGCCGATACGCCATCTACCCGATCATTCACGGGAGAGTGGCGGCGGCGGGCGAACCCGGACGCCGCGGCGGCAGTTTCGCGGAGAGGCTCGATAAACTCGGGTACGGCGGAATCGTGGGCAACATTCCGTACGGGCCGGGCTATTATGACGGCGACGAATCCGAATGGGGAAAAACGGAGGCGGGCTTCCGCGAAATAATATCGCGGGGCATGAAGGCGTGGATATACGACGAGAAGGGCTATCCGTCGGGGACGGCGGGCGGCGTGGTCACGGAAGAAAACCCCGATTATATAGTGCAGGGGCTTTATTGTTTCAAATATTGGAAGGCGATTTACGGACCGACGCGGATCCGTTCGGATTATCAAGACGGCAAATTGTTTAAGGCGATGCTTCTGCCCGTGGGCGACGGCGAGCCCATCGACGTCACGCACTGCATGAACGAGCGCGGCGTGCTGTACATCGACGTGCCGGAGGGAACGTTCCATTTGTTTTTGATGACGGTGCGGCGGCTGTTCGACGGGACTCATACATCGGGGAGTTTCAGCGAGCCGAGAAATTACATAAGCCTTAACGACAAGGCGGCGACCGAAAGTTTCATAAGGCACACGCACGAAAAATACGCGAAACGCTTGGGCGACGAGTTCGGCAAAAACATTTACGCGTTCTTTACGGACGAGCCCTCGTTTATGTCGTGCAACTGCAGGAGCGTCAATCCGGTCGTGCCGTGGCATAAAAATTTTCCAATGGAGTTTGCCGAAGCCTACGGTTATCCGATCGAATATGCGGTGAACGCCGTTGTAAATAACGAGGGGCCGCAAATAATCAAACGACGGTGCGATTTTTGGGAATTTGTAAGCGAATCCGCAGCCGAAAACTTTTTCGGTACGATCCAAAACTGGTGCGGAGAACACAACATAAAGTCGAGCGGGCATCTTATGGGCGAAGAGGAATTATATTTGCATGTGCCGTGGTACGGCTCGATATACAAGGTGGGCAAACGGTTCGACTGGCCGGGCATCGACGCGCTCGACTGCGAGCCGAACGGCCTGATGGATTCGCGGTTCGTGCCAATCGGGCGGCTGATGGCGTCTTTTGCGGATATTTCCGGCGAAAACGAAACCTTTACGGAATTTTCCGATCATAAGGCGCGCAACGAAAACAGGCAGATAAGCATCGACTGGGTGCGGGCGTCGGTCAACTGGCACTATGCGATGGGAATCAACAATTTGACAAGCTATTACGGCTTCGATTTTTTCGGCGACGACGAAATTATTGCGCTTAACAAATATTCGGCGCGCCTGGGGTGGCTAATAAGGCAGGGCGTGCGCGACAGCCGCGTTGCGGTTTTATATCCGGAGGCGGCGATCTGGTCCGTATATTCGCCGGGCTGCGAGCAGCAAAACCTCGCGCCCACAACCGACGTGAAGCGCGTGAGCGACGCGTTCGCGAGCATTTCATGGGCGTTGCTGCACAGGCAGGTTGACTTCGACTACGCGGACGAACAGTTGATTTTAGATGCGGAAATAAATAACGGCGCGCTGCATTACAAGAGCAGGATTTATGAATGTTTGATTTTGCCGCAAACCCGAGTCATCGGCATCGAAACTCTTGAAAAAATTCGCAAGGCTAAAGCTGCGGGAGTCGGCATAATTTGCGCGGGCGACCCGCCGCAGTACACAAGGGACGGAGCGGAGCTTGACCTCGCCGGCGAATTCGCCTGCATACCCATCGCCGCAAACGGCAAGATGGGCGGTATAGGCAAATTAAAAGAGCTGCCGCGCCACATCCGCGTCACGCCCAAGTCAATCAACACTGTCATGCATTTTTGGTCCGGCACGGGCGGCCTCGACGGAGGTGAGCCCGTTTCAAGCGACATACTTTCCCACAGCCGCCTGCTGCCCGACGGATCGAGGATAATTTTTTTGTGCAACATGGGTGTAAAGGTATATGAAGGGTCTCTTCGCGCGGCGGGAAGCAATATGTCCGTCGCAAACCCGTTCACGGGAGAAATCGAACCGGTCGCATACGAAACTGAGAGCGGCTTCGTCAGCGGAAGCATAAAGCTGCGGCCGTATGACGGGATGGGGTATGTGATCGAAAAATAAATTCAACAAAAAAATAAAGGGGTCTGCATCGGGTCCCTTTTTTATTGCAAACATATGAATAGATTGTACAATGTCAGTTCGTTAAATTTTCCGATGAAAAAAATTAATACGAAAGGCGCGGGCGTATTTTTTTCGTGCGACGCGAGTGGTAAAAAAATGCCGCAAATATTTTTGCACGGCATCACGAAAACATTCAAGGTTTACGAACGCAAAAAGCGCGGGATAATCACGGGCGCTTTTTTTCGCAACGCAAAAACGGTCACGGCTCTCGACGGGGTCGGTTTTGAAATGGATGAGGGCGAAATGGCGGGCTACATCGGGCCGAACGGCGCGGGCAAGTCCACAACGGTTAAGGTGATAAGCGGAATTTTAACGCCCGAAGCCGGCGAGTGCGTGATCATGGGCCGCGTGCCTTGGAAACGGCGGGCGGAGCATGTCGCGCAAATAGGCGTCGTGTTCGGGCAGCGCAGCCAATTATGGTGGGACGTGCCCGCGGGCGATTCGTTCGAGATGATGCGGCACATTTACAATGTTCCGTTCGAAAGCTTTAAGCAGCGGCTTGCGGAGCTGACAGATGTGCTTGACGCGGGAGGGCTGGTCAAAACGCCCGTGCGGCAGCTTTCGCTCGGGCAGCGTATGCGATGCGAAATCGTGGCTTCGCTGCTGCACAGACCGAAAATTTTATTTTTGGACGAACCGACCATAGGGCTTGACGCTGTTTCTAAGCTTGCATTGCGCGAGTTTTTAAAAAACGAAAATAAAAAGCACGGCACGACCATGATCCTCACTACTCATGACATGGACGACATAAAAGCTCTGTGCAGCCGAGTGCTTGTGATAGGTCGCGGCAAGATTCTGTACGACGGCGCGATGCCGGAGCTTGCAAAGCGTTATGCGCCGCTCAGGAGGTTAAGGGCGTCGGCGAAATCCGCGCCCGCGGAAGGGGAAATAATGATAGACGGAGCATCGTCGGCAAATTTTGAAAACGGGACGCTCACGGTGATGTTCGACCCGGAAAAACTAAAGGCACACGAGCTGGTGATGCGCGTTTCGGAAAAATACTCGTTAAATGACATAATGATCGAAGAGCAGAACATCGACGAAATAATCGCCGAAATGTACCGGGAGATGAACATATGACAAAGACGAATGTAAAAAATGACATTTTTGCTTTTGCTTTTTTTGCGGCGAATGAGGCAAGGCTGTGACGGCGGGAAAAAATTTTCGCGTCGGCGCGGCCGTGTTCCGTATTAAAACCGCGGAGGCGTTGCAATATAACGTCGCGTGGCTTGCAAATTCCTTAGTGGGTACGTTTTGGGGCTTGATTGAAATTACGGTATACACGGTGTTCTTTACTTACGCGAACGCATCGTATGTGCAGTCCGCCGCGCTTACGCTTGCGCAGACTGTTTCGTATGTTTGGCTCGCGCAGGCTTTTTTTGTTTCAAACGCGATGATGGGCATGGACGGCGAAATCGTCGGAAAAATAAACAGCGGAGACATAGGCTTCGAACTCTGCAGACCGATGGATCTATACACTTATTGGTACGCCAAAATATTCGGCGGGCGTTTTGCCCCGCTTGTTTGGCGCGGGCTGCCTGTGCTGCTCGTAGGGATGGTCTTGCCCGCTTCGTATAGAATTTCGGGTCCCGCAAGCATCGGAGGATTGCTGCTTATGATAATTTCAATGTTGGCCGCGATGCTTTTGTCCGTTGCGTTTAACATGCTGCTGCTGTCGGTTCGGATCGGGATCGCATGGGGCGACGGTCCCGTGAACATGATCCTCCTGTTCGCGGGTGTGCTTTCGGGAGGTTATTTGCCGCTTCAGCTTTGGCCTGATTTTATGCAAAAATTTTTATTATTTCAGCCGTTTGCCGGGTACATGGACATTCCGCTGCGTTTTTATGTGGGAAGCGCAAATATGCGGGACGCTTGGCAAATTTTAGTACAGATGGGATGGACGGCAATTTTTATTTTGCTTGGCCGCGCCGTAATGAAAAGCCGACTTAAAAGTGTTGTCATACAGGGGGGTTAAAAAAATTAAATTATACTTAAAATATATTAAGATGAATTTTAATTCGGCCTTGCAATATAAGGGCTGGTGGATTATGCTGTTGTCGGTAACGTTCGCGGTGGTAACCGATCCTTTGGGCACGGTGCTTTTATTTTCTAGGTTCGGCAGCGTCGGCGAATGGTCTGTTGCCCGAATTATAATGGTTTATGCGATGGCGGTTACATCCTTCGGCTTGGCGGAAAGCTTTTTGAGGGGTTTTGACTACTTTCCGGGCCATAGCATACGCACGGGCAATTTTGACCGCATGCTGCTGCGCCCGGCGCCGCTTTTTACACAAATTGCCGCGTCATATTTCCATATACACAGGCTGGCGCGGCCCGCAAGCGGCATTTGCGCAATATGCTGGTCGTTTTACGCGCAGGGGACGATAATAACGCCGACGGTAGTCGCGGTTGTTGTCTGCGGGCTCGCGGGCGGTTTTATTTTATATTCCGGCGCTTTTATCTTTACATCAGGCGTATCATTCTTTACAATCAAGGCGCTCGACTGGATTTACTTGTTTACAAACGCGAGTTACCAAGTGACGCGATGCCCCGTGCCGTATATGCCTAACGCCCTCAAAAACGTATTTACGTTTTTCATGCCGATGCTGCTTGTCAGCTATTATCCGGCGTCCGTAGCTTGCGGGTGGGGCGAAGATACATGGAAGGGTTGGGTCGCGCTTCCGGCGGGTATTTTGTTCCTGTTTGCTTCATGGTTGATATGGCAAACGGGGCTACGGCACTACAAAAGCACCGGTAGTTGACAAATGGTTAAAATTGTGTTAGAAAATGGGACAATGTTTTTCCGCCTTAAAAGTAAACGCGTTAGGAGGCGTATTATATGGAAACCTTAAAAGTTTCTGCAAAATCAGAACCAAAATCGGTGGCGGGCGCAATTGCAGCCATCGTACGTACGGGTGAACCGGTCGAAATGCAAGCTATCGGCGCGGCCGCCGTAAACCAAGCGGTAAAAAGCATTGCCGTTGCGCGCGGCTATGTGGCACCAAACGGAATAGACCTGGTCAGTATCCCTTCATTTTCGCAGCTTGAGGTTGACGGGAACGAAAAGACTTCGATACGATTTTTAGTAGAAAAACGATAATATTTACATCGAAAATACTATACCTGTTACGGCGGCCGCTGCTATCAAATGCAGCGGCTGTATTTTTTTTAATGATATTGAAAGAACGAGGCAGACAGCAAACAGAGCGAATGTTTTTATGTCTACGTATTCAAAGTAACGCGTAAACTCGCCGGCGTTTATAAATGTGACCGAGGCTATGGCGATTGCCGCAGACGCCACCAACGCGGCGGCGGCGGGACGCAGGCCGTAAAACGCGCTGCGGACATGCTTGTTGTCTTTAAATGCGCTGAGTGCGCGCACCAAAAAAAGCATGATTATAAAAGACGGCAGCACAAGCGCAACTGTGGCGGTCACGCCACCTATGACGCCGCCCGCGGAGCCGTGTTCCGCGCTGCCGGCCATAAAACCCGCGTAAGTAGCCATGTTTATACCAATGGGGCCGGGAGTCGATTCAGAAATGCCGATCATGTTCGTCAGTTCTTCGCGCGTAAACCAGTCGTATTTATTTGCGAGCTCCGTTAAAAACGGAACGGTTGCCAAGCCGCCGCCTATTGCGAATAAACCGATCTTAAAAAATTCAAAAAGTAAAATTAAATAAACCATTTTAAACTTCCCTTTTAATCTTTTTTAATGCAATCCCGCATGCCGCGCCCGTAAGCAGCGGCCATACCGGCGAAACAGAAAAGAATATAAAAACCGCGAGCACCGTAACAAAAATAGCGGCGGCAAAAAAATCTTTCACCCCGCTTTGGAGCATGCGTATAACGGCGTGCACAACTATAGCAATAACCGCGGCGCGTATCCCGTTAAACGCGCTGCGGACAATTTCGTATTCCATAAAGCGGTTGATAAAAATTGCAATTGCCAAAATAAAAATTAACGACGGAAAAATTATCCCGAGCGCGGCCGCGACCATGCCCGGGATTTTTTTATGTCTGTGGCCTATAAGCATTGCCGTGTTAACCGCGATAATGCCCGGCAGGCATTGAGCGATCGCATAAAAATCTGTGATCTCTTCTTCTGTGACCCAGCGGAGTTTGTCGGCGACGGTTTTTTGAAGAAGCGGAAGCATTGTATAGCCGCCGCCGATCGTCAGCGTGCCTATCATCGCAAAATTTATGAAGATCGAAAAAAAGTCTTTCATTCGGATTATCAAAACCTTCGCCGAAATTTTTTTGAGGATATTACAACGATATATTAGTGTCAATTTGTACAAATTGCGATATATTTGTAAAAAAGGAAACGTTGATAATTTATCGACATTTTCTAAACCGAAAGGAATATGACATGGATCAAAAGCTATTCAAGTACGCGGATTTATTGGTCCGCGCCGGTGGCAACGTACAACCGGGTCAGCCGGTGGTCATTTCGTCAGATGTCGCGGACGCGGGATTTGCGCGGCTCGTTTCGGAATGCGCGTACAACGCGGGCGCGTCCGAAGTGGTGATCGACTGGACGGACGAATTGTCTGCCCGCATGAAATATCTGCGCGCGAGCGACGAAGTTTTCGATATGTTTCCGCCGTGGCGTACCGATCGTTTTAAATATTACGACGACAGGAACGCAGTCTACCTGCACATACTGTCGTCCGACCCGGATTTATTGCAGGGTGTGGAACCCGGCCGTATCAAGCGCGCAACGAAGGTCATGCGCGAGGGCACTAAGGCGCACCGCGCAGTCACCATGACGAACGAACGGCGTTGGTCGTTAGCGGCGGTGCCGTCGCCAAAATGGGCCGCAAAAGTTTTCCCGGAGCTTGCGGAAAAAGAAGCCGTCGAAAAATTGTGGGGTCTTATTTTTAAGGGAGCGCGGGCGGACGGTGAAAATCCGGTAAAAGATTGGGAAGCGCACAGAAATAATTTTTTAAAGCGCGTAGATTATTTAAACGAAACGCAGTTTTCGGCTTTAAAGTTTAAGAACAGTCTCGGAACGGATTTATATTTGCCGCTTATCGAAAAACATATATGGGTTGGCGGCGGCGCAGTCGGGCGCGACGGAGTGCCGTTTTTTCCGAATATGCCAACCGAAGAAATATTTACCATGCCGGCCAGGATCGGCGCCGAAGGCCGCGTCGTTGCTTCTTTGCCTTTGTCGTATCAAGGCAGTCTTATCGAAGGTTTTTGGTTCGAATTTAAAAACGGGCGCGTGACGGATTTCGGCGCAGAAAAAAACGCCGATTCTTTAAAACTGATAGTTGATATGGACGAGGGTTCGCGCTTTTTGGGTGAAGTAGCCCTTATTTCAAACAATTCGCCCATTGCGCAAATGAAAACCCTTTTTTACGAAACGCTGTTCGACGAAAACGCTTCGTGCCATTTGGCTTTGGGCAAGGCGTACCCGTATAACTTGGCGGGCGGCTGCGATATGACGGAGCGGGAGCTCGCGGAAGCGGGAGCAAATGATTCGCTGTTACACGTAGATTTTATGTTCGGCACGGAAGATATGAGCATTATTGGAATTGAACCGAGCGGAACTGAAAAAGCCGTGATGGAAAAAGGGGAATTTTGCATATGAACAACGACGCGGCCCGCGGCATACCAAGGCCGGAACATCCTAAGCCGCAGTTTTACCGCGAGGATTGGATAAACCTAAACGGGCAATGGTCGTTCGATTTTGATTTTTCTGTCAGCGGCATGGCCAAAGAGTGGTTTAAAAAAGAAAAGTTCGACATGAAAATAACCGTGCCGTTTTGCCCGGAGAGTTCGTTGTCCGGCATCGGCTTTACCGATTTTATTCCGGCGGTTTGGTATTATCGAAAATTTACCGTAAATAAAAGCCAAATAAGAAAAATAACGCTTCTGCATTTTGGAGCGGTCGATTATTTTACGCGCGTTTGGGTCAACGGAACGGAGGCGGGTACACATAAAGGGGGATATTCGTCGTTTTGCTTCGACATAACAAAGCTTGTGCGCGCCGGAACGAATACACTGCATGTATATGCGAAGGACGACGTAAGGAGCGGCAGCCAGCCTGCGGGCAAGCAGGCGCAGCAATACATGTCGCACGACTGTTCTTATACCCGTACGACGGGCATTTGGCAAACCGTATGGCTCGAATTCGTGCCGCAGGTTTACATAAAATCTGTAAAAATGACGCCCGACGCAGCCAATAACAGTATATTTATCGAAGCGAAATTATCGGGCGACTCGGACGGGGCGGATCTTTCGGCCGTCGCGTATAACGGCGACGCCGTATTCGGCAGGGGCGCGGTAAAAGCGGCGGGGAACATGGCGTATATGTGTCTTAAGCTCGACGCGATTATTTGGTGGGATATAAAAAACCCGTATCTGTACGACATAAAGTTTACACTCCAAAAAGGCGAGCACCATGACGAGGTGGCAAGCTATTTCGGGCTTAGGCTTATCGAATGGAAAAACAATGCGATGTATTTAAACCGGAAGCCGCTGTTTCAGCGGCTTGTTTTGGATCAGGGTTTTTATCCGGACGGAATCTATACAGCCCCTTCGGATGCGGCGCTTGAGCGGGACATAAAGCTTGCGATGGATATCGGGTTTAACGGGGCGAGGCTGCACCAAAAAATTTTTGAGGAGCGTTTTTTATATCACGCAGACCGTTTGGGTTATCTTGTATGGGGCGAACACGCAAGCTGGTGCCTTGATATAAACAGGCCCGATGCGCTAAAGAATTTTTTACCCGAATGGCTCGAAACGCTGGAGCGTGATTTCAACCATCCGTCGATTGTGGGTTGCTGCCCGTTCAACGAATCGTACGACGGTTCGCGCAAAACAGAGACAATCGGCATACACGAAAAAGCAT
>WRDG01000060.1 GCA_009783525.1 Defluviitaleaceae bacterium
CGAAGGTTTTTTTTGAAAAATTTATTTCGCTTGGTCCGTCCCATTGTTCGCCGCACGAGCCTGTGATGTTCACGCAGCATTTCGCTCCGACCCTTTCCGCAAGGCGAAGCTGGTCTTTGCAATACTGCAGCGCTTTTTTTGCCGTTTCCGCATCCGGCGACATCGGGTTGCTCCATGCGCCCACTTCCGCTATCACAAAATTATTTTTTTCCGCAGTTTTTACATACGAATCGATTTCATCGTCCGGCGCGTTGCTTCCCAACGGAAAATATACGGCGTTAAAGCCGAGTTCGTTTACGTGCGCCGCCCATTCGTCCGGATTTTTAAACGGTTTAAAAATTTGCCCGCCCAATAATATTTTTTTCATTTTAATAACCTCCGAGCCATTTCATCAGCGGCGTATCAAGCGGAAGCATCAGCGTCTTATCGCCTTTCATGGAAATTTTTAGCGCGTCGAGGCTCCGTATGAACGTGTAAAACTCGGCGCGTTCCTCGCCGCTGTATGCCTCCGCGAGTATGCGCATGTATTCGGCTTCGCCTTCCGCCCGTAATTTGTCTGCGTCGGCGCTCGCTTTAGACAGCAGAATGTCACGCTCGGGGTTAATTGCATTTCTTATCATTTTCGCTTCTTCCGCGCCTTCGGCTATATACATGGCCGCGATGCTTTCGCGTTCGCTTATCATCCGTCGGTACACCGCTTCTTTGTTGTCGGGCGGCAAATCGAATTGGTTTATTTTGATTGTGTTTATGTTCACGCCGAAGTCTATTTGCATCCTGTCTTTGGACAAATCCATGAGGCTGTCCGACAAGCCGCCTCCGCGCAATGTGATTATCGTTTCCTGTTCGATGTTGCTTAGCGTGTTTTTGATAGCGTTGTAAACGATGTTTTCTATACGCCGCGTAACTTCGGAAACCGGCCCGAGGTTTTGCATAACCGAAAGCGGATCGTTTATCTGCCATACAACAAAACTGCTGACGTTCATCGTTTTTTTATCCAACGTGATCACATCGGACGGATTAAGGTTGTAAAGCTGCTTGTTGATCGGAACAAACGAAATTGAGTATATGGGCCATTTAAAATACAGCCCGGGCTTGGTATGCACGTCTATTACTTCTCCGAACCTCATGACATACGCCGCCTGCCCCGCCGGAACAGTAACGGATATGAGTTGAAAGGCGAACCATGTGATTACAAGCAAAACGATAAATATTTTGCAAAATTTTCCGAGCGTGTCGATAATTTTCATATGATCGCCTCCTTATTCTAAGTACGAAGCGGCCGGCAGAGTATCATGCGGCGTTTCGTGTGTCGTAAGATCCAAAAACGGCAGCAGGTTTTCGCCGGTGCCGACAACGAGTTTAATATGCGGCAAAATTTCTTCCATAGCTTCCAAATAAAGCCTCGTTCGGGTTATCTCTTTATTTTTTATATATTCGTTGAACATCTCGTCGAAACGGGCTACTTGACCTACCGCTTCGTTAATGCGCGACTGCCTGTAACCGACCGCTTCCTGCACAATAGCGTCGGCGTTTGCGCGGGCGGCGGGAATCGCCTCGTTGTATTCTTTTTGCGCTTGGTTTATAGCCGTGTCTTTTTGCTGCTTTGCGTTTTCGACGTTTTTAAACGCGGTGATAACTTCCTGTGTAGGCGGATCCGAATCCTGCATATTAATACTTATTAAGGTAATGCCGATGTCGATTTCTTCGAGATCCGATATAACCCTGTCCCGTATTTTCGTTTGAATTTCCGCTTTGGCCGTTGTTAAAACCTCGTCGACATTATACTCGCAGACAACGGCGCGAACCTCGGCTTGCACAAGATTGCGGAGTATTTCCTCCGGTTCGCTTGAGGCAAACAAATAAACGGACGGCACGCTTACGCGATATTCGACAAAGAAATCAACGTTCACAAAATTAAGATCCCTTGTGATCATAAACGATTCCAACTCCACCGTGGTATGGAATTGGTTAGCGCTTTCTCTGTAACCCATCGTGAAACCCTTGCTGACCATCGAAACTTTTTTTACCTGTTCGATGAACGGCAGTTTCAAATGCAGGCCCGACCCGTTGGTCGAAACAGGCACGCCGAAACGAATTATAACCGCCTGCTCCTGTTCGTGGACGGTATAGATGCAGTTCGGCAGAGCGATGATCAACACCAGCAATGTGCAAAGGCATGCGGTGATGTCAATCATTTGTTTTACTGTGTACTTCATAAAAATTCCCTCCGTTTCATTTGTATAGAATTCAATGATTAACTCG
Source organism: Defluviitaleaceae bacterium (assembly GCA_009783525.1). Taxonomy (GTDB): domain Bacteria; phylum Bacillota; class Clostridia; order Lachnospirales; family WQUN01; genus WRDG01. Next base: position 2,263 of record WRDG01000060.1, read on the forward strand.
GCTTTGCGCGAAGATAGTCCCGGCAGCAAGATATTTCTCGAAGTGCAAAATCGGATTTTAACAGTTAATCATCGAATTCTTTATTGCAGGTAAAAACGTAATTTATTCATCAACTCCGCGTAATCGAGCGGTTTGCCTATATGGTTGTTCATGCCGGCCGACATGCAGCGTTTGATATCTTCGCTTAAAACATTTGCGGTCACTGCTATGATCGGAATGTTTTCGCAGCCGGGCATGCCCGATTTTCGTATTTGCCGCGTTGCTTCGTAACCGTCCATGATAGGCATTTGAATGTCCATCATAATCAAATCGAACCGGTTTGGACTGCCGCAGTACATCCGCAGCGCTTCTGCTCCGTTTTCTGCCGTTTCGATTTCTATTTTCGTCGGTTCGAGCAGCGAAACGGTTATTTCGTTGTTGATCGGAATGTCTTCGACCAACAACAAGCGTTTGCCTTTAAAAATCCCTTCTATTACTAAAGGTTCTTCTTCGTTTATATCGGCGCCCGCCCAAAACGCCGGATGCTTCAGTTTAACGGTTACTGTAAACGTCGAGCCTTTTCGCAGTTCCGATACGACGTCAATATCGCCGTCCATCATGCGGACGATATAACGAGATATGGCAAGCCCGAGCCCGGCGCCGCCGTAAGAACGCGAAAAGGCGCTCTCTGCTTGCTGGAACGATAAAAAAATTCGCGCCTGCTGCTCCGCGCTTATTCCGATGCCGGTATCCGAAATGGCAAACGACAGCGTATAAACACCGTCCTCATCGTTTAATAAACGCGCTTCGGCTTTTATATTTCCTTTTTCGGGCGTGAATTTAATCGCGTTACTCAGCAGGTTTATCAGAACCTGTATCAAACGCCTTTCGTCTCCCATCGCCCTTGTCGGGATGTTTTCGTCGACATGAACCGTTAGTTTTTGATTTTTATCGTCCGCGCTGTAAATGACAATATCGGCCGCCTGCTGAAGAAGCTTGCTGCAGTCGAACTCCGCTTTTTTTAATTCGAATGTATTCGACTCGATGTTTGCCATGTCCAAAATATCGCCTATTACGCCGAGCAAATGTTTTGAAGCGTCTGCAATATGCGAAAAACAATAATCTTTTTTTTCTGCGCTTGCCGCCGTTTTTCCGATCGAAGTCATTCCCATGACGGCGTTAAGCGGCGTTCGCATTTCGTGGCCCATGTTCGCCAAAAAAATCGATTTGGCGTGCGACGATTGTTCCGCGTCTCGCCGCGCCTGTTCGATTTCGGTATCGTCATGCAATAAAATAAGCACGCCTCCAACATCGCCGTATTGGTCAATCATCGGCGAAAATTGCATAGAGTAGTGCCTAAGCCTGCCGTTTTGCTTAAAGTCTATTGATTGCTCCGCTTTTAAAGTTTGAACGGTTTTATATGCGTCGTCCAATAGCCCGGTCATTTCGTTCATAAAAGCTTCCGAAACAACCGGCGCGAACAAATCGTGCAGCGACTTGCCTTTAATTTCGTCCTGCTTTTCAATATTGCAACTTTGCAAATATGCGTCGCCCGCATATAAAAGCAAACCTTGCCTGTTGAACAGAAGCACCGGGTCGGGGCAGTTTGTCAGCATAAGGTTTACATACATTTCGAGGCGCGATTTTTCGTCGAGGGTATTTTGGTGACGCTGTTTCAATTGATTTACCATGTTGTTAAACGCGAACGAAAAATCGCCCATAAATTCGACGCGCTGCTGATAATCGCCCTTTGCCACTTGCTGAGTTTGCCATGTGAGATGCGAAAGCGATGAATGGAGCATCATAAGCGGCGCGGCTATCTCGTTGCCCGGTGACGGCATGTTCCCGTGAAGATTTCCTTTGGCCAACTCTTTCGCCATTGTCGTGGCTTCGTTTACCAAATGTATAAAGTACATCAAACCCTTGCCCAAATCGACAAACTCTTCGGGAAGTTCCGCAGGGTCCAACGAAGCGTGAACCGGATCATATATCACGTCGCGCAGGTAATTGAACAACAGTGCTGCGGGTGATTCCATCAGATGACTGTCCCCTTAAAACGGCACACGCGGTCTCCGTTAGCCCAGCAATCAATTTCTTTTACATTATATTTTTTTCCGGTGTAGCACTGTAATATGCCGGCGATAAACCCCTCGTCGTAGTCGCATACTGTTTCGTTTGATATGGGCAATCCGCTGCAGTCGAGATCCTGGCCGACAGTAAGCACGAGATTGCCCGTAGCTTCATCGAATGATTCCATCCTTAGGATTCCGATTTTTAATTCTTTTAACGACCTTTGAAGGTCCGCAATAAATGTGGCGAAGTCCGCTTTTAAATCGAGCGAGTTTTTTGCGTATTCTGTGCCGGCCAAATGCCCGGCTGCACGCAAATAATCGTTGGCCTTTTCTTTACCGAAATCTTTGGTGAGTACGTCGAGCATTGTAAACTGCATGAGGCGGTAGACCAAAACCGGCATCTCTTCGCCGAGATCGCCGCGCCCTTCTTTGATGTCGCCTAATGTATTCCACGAAAACTCGCTGTGTGATTTTCCTTTCAAAAAAATATTTTCCAAGAAAATCTTCCTTTCGCATTTTTTTTCATTTTTTACAAGCATTTGTAATAATGGTATAAAGATAACATATTTGCAAACGAAAAAAAATATTTGAGGAGGTGCTTATGCTTAATGTAATGGCTCCCGAATTTTGCGCCGCGCCGGAAAAAACGCCGACCGGTTTTTTTTATGCGGCGGCTGACGGACTCACTGCGGAATTAAACGGAATGCCGGGCGGTATTATTTGCCGCGTACCGTCTAAAACCGGAGACTATAAGACATTCGTTGACACGTCGCGTGACGATGAAACGCTCAAGGTTGTGCAGCTCGGCATCGGCAACGCGTCGGGCCTGCTGTGCAATTCCGTTTACAGCCCGGCAAAAGATTTGCTCGTTACATTTGCCGCAGAAGGGCTCGAAATTAAAATCGCAAGCGAATCAGGAGAAAACTTTGAAATATTTTGCACGGGTCCGCTCACCGTTACTACGATCGAAAAATACATCGCTCTTCACTGCGGGTTTAGCTGGTACACGCCGATGGACAAAAAAATTTTTAAACGCCCGCCGTCCGGCTGGTGCAGCTGGTATTACTACTACTTAAAAATTACGGAAGACGAAGTGATTAAAAATACGGATTGGCTTGCAAAAAACTTAAAACAGTTCGGTTGCGAATGGGTGCAGATTGACGACGGCTGGCAGGGGCACGGCGACGGACTGGGCGACAACCGCGATTGGTTTGTCACGTGTCCTTCAGATTTTCCGAACGGCATGAAATATACTGCCGACTACATAAAATCCAAAGGGATGAAGCCCGGTATTTGGTGCATCCCGTTTACACAAAGCGATTCTGAACTGTTTGACAGCGAGCCGGAACTTTTTCTTCACCGGCCCGACGGAACGTCGCCCGGCACAGATATCGCAAACCACCGCGACGATGTATGGTTCGAATGGCCGGGCATGTACCACCTCGACCTTACATCGGAAACGGCGAAAAAATATTTAGACGGGCTTTTTAAAATGTTCTGCGTCGATTGGGGCTACGAATACATTAAAGCGGACGGCACGACAGCCGCCGCCGCGGTGCACGACAAGTACAGGGCGGACGCGCACGACCCGTCCATAAATGGGAGCCGCGCATACCGCATCGGAATCGACGCGATAAAAAAAATAATGGGAAGCGAAAAATTTTTGCTCAACTGCATTTGCGGCACTAATTGGGCGGCATTGGGTTTGAGCGAAGGAATGCGGACGGGCGGCGACGTCGATCTTACTTGGCGCGGCATCAGCAACGGCACAGGCTGCACTATAGATACGTTGTTTTTAAACACAATAGCAACTTATACGGATCCAGACGTCGTTTGCGTACGCGACCCGCTGCCGATTGAACAGGCAAGACTTTGGGTAACGTTTTTGGGAATCACCGGCCAGTTGCTTATGGCAAGCGACAAAATGTACGAATTGTCGGACGACCGCGTTGAACTGCTGCGCCGAATTTTTCCCGTAGCGGACATACATCCCATGGAGCTCTACCCGCTCGACAAAAATAATATGGCGCCTGTGTTTAACTTAAAAGTTTGTCTTCCGCATATAGCATGCTGGGATGTCGCCGCGGTTTTCAACTGGACTGACGTAAAACAGGTTTATACATTGACTCCTAAAGGATTGGGATTGTCAGGCAGCAAATGGATTTGCACGGACGTTTGGAACGGATGTTTGCAAGAAAACGAAAACGGCGTAATAAAAGCGGAGCTTGAACCGCATACATGCAAGGTTTTTGCTTATTGGAAAAAAGATTCGAGGCCGCAATTCGTAGGGACAAACCGTCATTTAACACAGGGCGCGGACGACCTTCTCGATTTGAAATGGGACGGCGACGGCCTCGTGTTGTCCGGACGGTCGGCCGTGGTAAAAAACGATGTATATAAAGTAAAAATTTATGTGCCGGAAGAATATGAAGTAATTTCGCCAAACACCGAAGCGGAGGGCGGATTAACAATTATAAAAATATTGCGCGATGCAAACGAAGAAGCGGATTGGATCGTGAGGTTTAAAAAAATATGAACTTCGTCTCGTTCGGAGAAATTTTACTGCGGTTGTCGCCCGTAAATTATTCGCGGTTTGTCCAAGCCGAATCGTTCGGCGCGGTTTACGGCGGGAGCGAAGCTAATGTGGCGGTTTCGCTCGCTTGTTTCGGCGTCAATACGTCGTTTGTGACAAAACTGCCCGCAAACGAAATAGGCCAGGCGGCCGTAAATTCTTTAAGGAAGCACGGCATCAATACAAGCGGAATAATACGCGGCGGATCACGCATAGGTCTTTATTATTTAGAAAAGGGCGCGAGCCAGCGGCCGTCAAAGGTTATCTACGACAGGGCGGGTTCCGCGATCGCCGCGGCCGATCCGTCGGAATTCGATTGGAAAAATATTTTACTGGGCGCGGATTGGTTCCACTTTTCCGGAATTACTCCGGCTTTGAGTAAAAGCGCGGAAAAATGCTGCCTGGCAGCTTGCCGCGCGGCAAAAGACGCGGGCTTGAAAATAAGCTGCGACCTCAATTACCGCGAAAGCCTGTGGAGTTATGAAGATGCCCGCATGTCTATGGAAAAGCTTATGCCGTTTGCTGATCTGTGCATAATCAATAAGGAGCATGCGTCAAGCGTGTTCGGTTTAAATATTCCCGACAATGCAAACACAGATCCCTATAAAGAATCCGCCAGGCTTGTTTCAGAAAAATTCGGAATCGGATCCGTCGCGCTTACGCTGCGCGAATCGGCGTCGGCAAGCGTTAACGGTTGGGCAGGGTTGCTGTACACCGAAAAAAATTATTTTTTGTCAGAGGAGTACAACGTACACATCGTTGACAGGGTCGGAGCGGGCGACGCGCTCGCCGCGGGGTTAATTTATTCATTTTTAAACGGCGCTCGGCCGCAGGACGCGATAGAGTTTGCGGTAGCCGCTTCGTGCTTGAAACATTCCGTCGAAGGAGACGCCAACCTTGTCAGCGCGGACGAAGTAAACAAACTTGTGCGGGGCGGAAATAAAAGCGTGGGTTTGATCCAGCGGTAGCGAACGGACTGCACGCAAGCTTGTTGAGACTTTACGGCAATAAATGTAAAATATACCAAAGGGGGATTTACCGTGAAAATTTTTTCCTGCAGTGTATGCGGTTATTTGCACAAAGGCGAAACCGCACCCGAAAAGTGCCCGCAATGCGGAGCGACGAAATTTGACGAAAAAAATTCGGCAGTCGGATTGATTTATGCCGACGAACACCGCATAGGTGTTGCCGCCGGCGCGGACGACGATGTTCTTGCAGGTCTGCGCGCAAATTTCGCAGGCGAATGTACGGAAGTCGGGATGTATCTTGCGATGAGCCGCCAAGCTGATCGCGAAGGTTTTCCGGAAGTGGCGGAAGCATACAAGCGCATCGCGTTTGAGGAAGCGGAACACGCCGCAAAATTTGCGGAAATCTTGGGCGAAGTGCTCGAAGCGTCAACAAAAGCTAACCTTGAGGCGAGAGTCGCAGCAGAACACGGCGCGACACAGGGTAAAAAAGATTTGGCATATAAAGCGAAGGAAGCGGGACTCCACGCAATCCACGACACGGTGCACGAAATGTGCAAAGACGAGGCGCGGCACGGCAAAGCGTTTGCGGGTCTGCTGGACAGATATTTTTCAAAATAAAAAATTAAACGGGTTTTTCCGCTAGCAAGCGGAAAAACCCGTTTTTTATCTTCGTCTTTATTAAAACGGGAGAGTAAAAAATTGTCGGATATATTCGTTACGCATGTCGTGCTCGGCATGGTAAGCACAAACTGTTGGTTTGCCGTAAACCGGCCGTTAAAAAAAGCGGTGATCGTAGATCCCGCCGATAATTTCATCAAAATAAAAAACCAATGCGAACTGCTCGAAATATCGCCTGCCGCCGTTTTGCTCACGCACGGCCATTTCGATCATGCAATGGCGGCGGCGGAGCTTGAAAATTTTTATAAAATTCCCGTCTATGCGGCCGAGGCGGAAAAGGAACTTTTAAGCGACGCCGGCATGAACGGTTCGCGTATGATCGGCAAGAAGCTTTGCTTTAGCGCAAGCGTATGGCTTAACGACGGCGATGTAATAGAAGAAGCGCAAATCAAATTAAAAACGATCGCAACCGCGGGGCACACGGCGGGCAGCGTCTGTTATTTTGCGGAAAACAACGGATTTGTTTTTACCGGCGATACATTGTTTTACAGAGGGATCGGCAGGACAGACCTGCCCACGGGAAATCACGCGGCGTTAATTGAATCAATAAAAAACAAGTTATTTACTCTGCCGAACAATACGGCGGTATATCCGGGCCACGGGCCCGAAACGACTATAAGCGGTGAAAAAAATGGATGAAACAGAAATCAAGTTAAATATTTTAACAGACTGCCTGCGAAAAAAAGAAAACGCGATGGTTCAAATTGCAGCGCTCACCGAAAAGCAAAAAGACGTTTTAACGACAGATAAAAATAACAACCGGTTCCATTTGTACAACGACGAAAAACAATCTCATATAAAAACGGTTATCGAATGCGACGAAGCGTTTGAAAGCTTGCTGAAAGAAATCGGGCCTGCGCTCGACAGCGATCCTTCTAAATACGGCGAAAAAATAAAAATATTGCAAGAAATGATACGCCGCGTAATGGACCTCGACGTAAAAATCCGCGTTTCGGAAGACGAAAACGGAAACTTAATAATAAAGCAAAAACAGCCGCCGCCGCCCTCAAAAACTAAAATAAAGACGACAAGCGACGCGCAGGTAATAGATGCTTATGTCCGAAACAAAAAAAATCCTAAAAATTAATCAATTGCCTGCAAAATGTACCGCCGTGCAAGCTTCCGATAATAAAAACGGTTTTATCAAACTCTTTTTGGAGATCAAAAACAGTTGCTCCGTCGAGCATCAAAAACGGCGGTTTGTCTGTTTCCGCGCGAAAAATATTTTCGGGTAAAAAAATTGCGTCGTATATTTTATTTTCGTTTTTAATGCCGCATAAAATGTCCCCGCCTGTTAGCAAACCCGAAACAGTGATACTGTGACCAAAATAATTATTTTTAACAACGATCACATCAAAATTATTTACAGAAACGCCGGAAATTTTTTTTATGCAATCCGTTAGCAAATGCTCCGCCGATGTCCCGGTGACAACGCCTATTTTTAGCGGTGTTTTCTTTTGCGGAAAATTATTTTTTTTCTTGTATAAAGCCAATGCCCTGTCAAACCGGTTTTTAAACAAAACAGCCATGCCCACCCCGTTTTCCAATTGCGGAAACGATTCGTAGCATTTATACTGCGGAAATTTTTTTCCGGCTTTCAAATACAATTCGTCCG
>WRDG01000061.1 GCA_009783525.1 Defluviitaleaceae bacterium
CGGACTCGAACCGAGAACCTGCTGATTACAAGTCAGCTGCTCTGCCAATTGAGCCATATCGGCAAGTTTTTGCGCGCTGCCCGCAACTTTAACCGCGGGCGGCGCGGCTATGACTCGTGGGGGAATCGAACCCCCGTCTCAGCCGTGAAAGGGCCGTGTCTTAACCGTTTGACCAACGAGCCGTGACTGCATGGGCCTTTGGCCCATGCAAATTATTTAGTGAAATGTTTTTACGAACCTCCGCCGCAGCGTTTGCAAACCTTAAGCTTGCTTTCGTTTACGGTTTTTTCCCAGAGCATTTTGACGCCGGTGCGGTTGCATACGGGGCACATTCCGCGCCAGCCCGGTGTTTTTATATGTTTGCCTCGTTTGGGCTTGGGCATTTGTTTTTGTCCTTTCTTTTATAAAATTAACACGTAATTACGCAAATACGGCGTTCCGTTTTAGAAACGCGAGTATACAAATTTTATCCTTTCCTGTCAAACCGTTAACCGTTCACCTTTACGACAAGCTGCGCAAACGCGCCCGCGTCGTTTACCGCCATTTCGGCGAGCATTTTTCGGTTGATGTTAATGCCCGCGTTTTTAAGCCCGTTCATGAAGCGGCTGTAAGAAATGCCGTTGGCGCGGGCCGCGGCGTTTATACGCGTGATCCACAGGCGGCGGTATTCGCGCTTGACCTGCTTGCGCCCCGCGAACGCGGACGCCATGGCGCGCATCACGGACTGCTTGGCGACGCGGTACTGTTTGCTTCGGGCCCCGCGGTAGCCTCTGGCTGCCTTTAATACCTTTTTATGTTTTTTTCTCGCATTTATCGCGCCTTTAATTCTTGCCATATCAATACGACCTCCTAAATTTTATACGTACGGCAGCATTTTGCGTACGGCGGCTTCGTTGGTTTTGTCGACCATGCCCTGTTTGCGCAGAGTCATTTTGCGTTTGGGGCTCTTCTTGCCTAAAATATGCCGTCTGTTGGCGCGCGGGTGCTTGAACTTGCCGCTCGCCGTCACGCGGAAGCGTTTGGTCGCGGCTTTTTTCGTTTTTATTTTTGGCACTGTTTGTTCCTCCTGTTTATGGTTTGCTGTTTGACCGGTTTGTTTACAACTTGGGCGCAAGGAACATCGCCATAGTACGGGACTCGACTTTGGGCGGCTTTTCGACGTTGCCCACGTCCATCACTTTTTCTGCGAAGTCGTGCATGATGGCGTATGCCATGTCGCTCCTGCCTACCTCCCGGCCCCTGAAACGTATGGTAACTTTAACCTTGTCTCCGCCGTTTAAAAATTCTATCGCTTTTTTTACCTTTACTTCAATGTCGTGCGTATCAATGTTTGGGGTAAGGCGCAGCTCCTTGATCTCAATCGTCTTTTGGCGCTTTTTCGCTTCCTTTTCCTTTTTGGACTGGTCGAACTTAAACTTGCTGTAGTCCATAATTTTGCAGACCGGCGGTTTTGCCGTGGGCGAAATTTTTACGAGGTCGAGCCGTTTTTCGTCGGCGGCCGCTTTGGCGTCGCGGGCAGACATTATGCCGAGCTGCGCGCCGTCGGCGTCGATAAGCCGCACTTCCTTGTCCCTGATTTGATCATTGATCATTAAATCGGTGATAGTTGTTTGCCTCCTTTTATTTGTAAAGCGTGACGCAAAAAAAATAACGGGCGAGCCGCCCGCTTTTACATGCAAAATTATTTATGAGCCGACCGACCCGTAAACGCATGAACCCATCGCCGTAAGCTGAGGTGAGAAGCGGCCGCTTCTGCTTGCCCGTAATTATAAACGAAATTTTATCTGTGTCAAGCGCGATTTATTTTATACCACTGGACCGCGACTATCGTCTTGGAATCTTCTATGCGGCCGTCGCTAATCATGGCGAGGGCTTCGCTAAGCGTGTAGCACTCGACTGAAACATATTCGTGCAAGTCGAGGCACTGCACGCCCGCCGTAAGGTTTTCCGCCAAATATAAATGCAGAACTTCGGTGCTGTACCCTACCGCGATAAAAAATTTGCACATAAACGTGAGGCGCCCCGCGCAAAAACCCGTCTCTTCTTCGAGCTCGCGCATCGCGCAGGCGGCCGGATCTTCGTCGTCTGAGTCGCGCTTGCCCGCCGGTATTTCTAAAATAATTTTTTCCGCCGCGGCGCGGTGCTGCCGCACGAACACCAGCCTGCCGTCGTCCGTCACAGGAAGAACCGCGGCCGCGCCTTTATGGACAATTGTGTCGCGCACCGCGAATCCGCCGTCCGGCATTTTTATTTCGCGCTGTTCCAAAATAAAAATACGTCCGTTAAAAACGGGCGTTTTTTTTGTCGTCTCGAAATTTTTCATAATTTTGTCCTTTCGCGCCATAGTTTCTTAAAGGAACCTCTATAAACACCGCTTCGTCCAATTTTTAATCCTTCGTTGGTTCATTCGAAAGGATTAAAAATCATCTCAACTGGGTTTATAGAGGTTCCTTTAATTTAAAAATTTAAATTGTTCACCGTCCGCGGGTAGGCAATTACGTCGCGGATGTTCTTCATGCCCGTGAGGTACATCACAAGCCGCTCCAGCCCGAGGCCGAAGCCCGCGTGCCTAACCCCGCCGTAACGCCTAAGGTCGAGGTACCATGCGTAGTCCTCCGGGTCGAGGCCGCTCTCCTTCATGGAGGCGAGCAGCACGTCATGCCGCTCCTCGCGCTGGCTGCCGCCTATTAGCTCGCCGATACCCGGCGCCAAAAGATCCATGGCGGCGCTTGTCTTGCCGTCGTCGTTGCGCCGCATGTAAAAGGCCTTGATGCCGCTCGGGTAGTCACGGATAAACAGCGGCCTGTCAAAAACTTCGCCGGTAAGATAACGCTCGTGTTCGGTCTGCAGATCCGCGCCCCACTTGACCGGAAACTCAAAGTCCCTGCCGCTTTTTAAAAGCAGCCCGACCGCCTCGGTATAAGTTATTTGCATGAACTCGCTTTTTAATGCGGCGCTTAGCCGCCCGCGCAGGCCCTCGTCCACGAACGAGTTTAAAAAATCTATTTCGTCCGGAGCCTCCGTCAAAATAAAATTTATTATGTATTTGGTCATTTCCTCCGCGAGCCTCATGTTGTCGCCGAGGTCCGCGAATGCGATTTCGGGTTCGATCATCCAAAACTCGGCGGCGTGCGTCGGCGTGTTCGAATGTTCCGCTCTAAACGTGGGCCCGAACGTGTACACGTCGCGCATGGCGAGCGCGAACGGCTCGACGGTGAGCTGGCCGCTCACGGTCAGATGCGCGAGCTTGCCGAAAAAATCCTCTTCGAAATTTTTATGCGGCGCGCTTGCGGGCAGCGTTGTCACGCGGAACATTTCGCCCGCGCCCTCGCAGTCGCTGCCGGTAATGATCGGCGTGTGCACGTACACGAATCCCCGGTCGATAAAAAATTTGTGCACGGCGTACGACGCGAGCGACCTTATGCGGAAAACCGCCGCGAACGTATTCGTGCGCGGACGCAGATGCGCGACCGTCCGCAGATATTCGAAGCCGTGCCGTTTTTTTTGCATCGGGTAGTCCGGCGCGGACGCGCCCTCGACCGTCAAGCTCTCCGCTTTTATTTCGAAGTCCTGCTTCGCGCCCGCGCTGTTTACGACCGTGCCCGTGACCGTCACGCACGAGCCCGCGCCGAGTTTTATTGCGTCGGCGTAGCTTGTGCCTGCCAGGCTTCCGTCCGCGACGATTTGCACGCAAGCGAAGCAGCTTCCGTCGTTGATTTCGATAAAGCCGAAATTTTTATTGTCGCGCGCGGTGCGGATCCATCCGCCCACGGTAACGCGCATACCGATATATTTTTTTGCGTCTCGTTTTAAATCCGCTAAACGGGTGTACATTTTTATCGCTCCTTTATTGTCTTGCGACGGCAATTATAACGCACTTCGTTTGCATTCGCACATTCCGTTTGTTAAAATCAAGCCGAGTAAAAAAATTAAAAGATTTTAAATCCGAGGGGGCAACATAATGGCGGTAAAACGCATTAAGGCCGCGTTGATAGGCAGCGGTGCGATAAGCGGCATCTATTTGAAAAACCTGACGAAAACCTTCCACATCGTCGATTTGGTCGGCTGTTCGGACATAATCCCGGAGCGCTCCGCAAAACGCGCGGAAGAGTTTGGCATCAGGCAGATGACCAACCAAGAAATCTACGAAGACAAGAGCATCGAGATCGTGGTCAACACCACCTACCCGACGGCGCACTACACCGTAAACAAGGAAGCGCTTCTCGCAGGCAAGCATGTCTACTGCGAAAAAATGATCGCCGTCAAGCTTGAGGAAGGCAAGGAGCTGATCGACCTCGCGCACGACAAGGGGCTGCAGTTCACGATGGCGCCGGACACATTCTTGGGCGGCGGATGGCAGTCTGCCCGCTATTACATCGACCACGGTTTTATCGGCGAGCCTGTATCCGCAACCGCAACCTGCATACGCGATTACAGCGACAACGGCGCGAGCCTCGGGCCGCAACTTTCGTTCGTGTACCTGCCGGGCGGCGGGATCCCGTTCGACATGGGCGGCTATTACCTGCACGCATTTATAAATTTGTTCGGGCCGATGTCCCGCGTGACGGGATTTGCCAAGACGCGCGGCGTCAAAAAATTTACCAACCCGCGCCACCCGAAATACGGCGAGGCATTAGACATACAGTCCCCCAACACAATGAACGCCACGCTCGAATTTGCAAACGGCGTTTACGCCAACCTGCTTTTGACGAGCGAGTCCGCGCTGTTCCCAACGCCCATTTTCGAAGTGTACGGCACCGAAGGCCACATAACTTTGTTTGACCCGAACAACCACGGCGGACCTATCACCCTTCACCGCAAGAGCGGCGACGCGGCCATGCCTCTCGTGCACGGTTTAGACGTTGACGGACGCGGCATCGGCGTAGTCGATATGGCCTACGCCATCAAAAACGGACGCCGCCCGCGCGCCCACGCGGAAATGGGCTACCACGCTTTTGAAGTCATACACGGCGTTATAAACTGCACGCAAACAAACCAGGTGCACATAATGCAGTCCACCTGCGAGCGCCCAGCAGCCGTAAGGCGCGGCCAGATTTGGGGCGAGGCGCATGAATCGTTCCTTGACGACTAAGAGCCGCAATAAATTGACGAAGCTAAAAAAGTTGACAATTTTTTCTGTTGAATATATACAATCCGGTTCATAAAAATATGCCCGCGTTTGAATCGGTAGGGCATGACGCGGATTTTTGCGTTACGGGCGGCGGGCTTGCCGGGCTTTGCGCGGCTGTAGCCGCGGCGCGGCGCGGCCTGCGCGTCGTTTTGATGCACGACCGCCCCATGCTTGGAGGCAACGCTTCAAGCGAGATCCGCATGTGGGTGCTGGGCGCGGCGGGGAAAGGCAACCGCGAAACGGGCATTATCGAAGAGCTGATGCTCGAAAACCTCCGCCGCAATCCCTATAAAAATTATCATATTTGGGACGGGATACTTTATTCCGCAGTGCGGCGCGAAAAAAACATAAAATTGCTGCTTAACTGTTCGTGCCTCGACGCAGAAACGGAAAACGATAAAATAATTTCAATCAAAGGCTGGCAGACCACCACGCAAAAGTATCACCGCGTGGCTGCCGGCCTTTTTGCCGACTGCTCCGGCGACAGCGTGCTCGCCCCGCTCACGGGCGCGGCTTACCGCGTAGGGCGCGAAGCGCAAAGCGAATACGGCGAAGCTTTCGCGCCCGCCGAAGCGGACAAAAAAACGATGGGGATGTCCATCCTTATGCAGGCGCGCGAAACGGAGCGAAACATAAAATTTGAGCCGCCGGAGTGGGCGGAAAAATACACGCGCGAAGATCTGCCGCACCGTTTGCCCAACATTTTCAGCCCCGGCGAAAATTTTTGGTATCTTGAGCTCGGCGGTAACCGCGACACGATTGCCGACACGGAACAGCTGCGCGACGAGCTGCTCGCGGTAGCCTACGGGATGTGGGACTTTATTAAAAACGACCCCGCAAACAAAGAAAAAAACGCCCGTTTCGAGCTCGACTGGATGGGTTTTTTGCCCGGCAAGCGCGAAAGCAGGAGGTACGAGGGCGATTACGTCATGACCATGCGCGACGTGGCAAGCGGCGGCCGTTTTTTTGACACGGTCGCTTACGGCGGCTGGCCCATGGACGACCACCATCCCGAGGGATTCCGCGCTTCGGAGCCTCCTACTGTTTACCATCCCGCGCCGTCGCCCTACGGCATACCCTTCCGGTGCCTCTACTCAAAAAATATCTGCAACCTCATGTTCGCCGGGCGCAATATAAGCGTGACGCACTCGGCGTTTTCTTCCACCCGCGTTATGGCCACCTGCGCCGTGCTCGGGCAGGCCGCGGGCACAGCCGCCGCAATCGCGGCGAAGCATAAAAAAAACCCCCGCGAAATTTACGAAGGCCACATGGACGAGCTTCAATGCGCGCTGCTCGAAGACGACTGCTATCTGCCCGGCTTCGCAAGAAAACCCGAAGAGCCGGCGCTTTCCGCAGAGTTTTTTGCCTGCGGAAATTTTACGGGCGAACCGCGCGACTTAACAAACGGCGCGGACCGTGAAAAAAACGGCAGGCTTAACGGCGTCTCCCTTTCGCCGGGCGCGTCGCTTACCATGCGTTTCGCGGGCGACGTTTGTGTTTCCGCCGTCCGCCTCGTGTTCGACAGCGGCCTCGACCGCGACTTGGGCCCAAACGGCGAAACCCTGCGCCGCCCCATGCACGCCAATTATTATTTAAACGCCGAACCCGCAGCCATGCCGCCGCGCCTCGCAAAAAATTTTCGCCTCACAACCGTAACCGAAAGCGGAGAACAATCCGCGGTCGAAATCAAAAACAATTTTAAGCGTCTCGTTTACGTAAACATAAATAAAAAAGCGGCCCTCGTGAAATTCGAGCCGCTCGAAACTTGGGGAAACGATAATTGCACAGTGTTTTCGTTTGATTCGCGCTAAAAAAGTTCCGGTATCGAATAGCACAGCCACCAATGCTCAAGGTATTCCGTGCCGCTCCACTTGCCGTCGAGCAAAGCGCGCATGGTCTCTTCGGCGGAAACCCATTCTTCTATGCGCGACATACCGAATGCGCGCCAGTCTGTAAAAAATCCGTTTACTTCCTCCGGGTCGAGCCTGCCGCTTAGCATCGCGTTGTTTTTTATACGCACCCAACGCACCGAAAGCTTGACCTTTGCGGTCCTCATGAGGCATAGCGGATCGCCCGCGACGCAAGAAGCCGCCTCGTCCAAAATTTTTTCGTAAACATCGAGCATTTCGTCCGTGAGGTGCGGCTTGTCGCAGTTTTCAATGCAGTAAATGTGGATGTTGTCTTTTTCCACCTTGTCCGTGAGCGCCTTGATGTACCTGTCTATGTGCCCCGCCGCGTTTCCGTAGTAATATTCCAAAAATTCGCGCCTGTGCCGTTCTATGTCGCAGTCCGCGTCCCACAGGAGCTTGCTGAGCAGATAGCAGCGCAGCTCGTTCAAATCCGTGCTGTAGCCGTGTGCGCGGCAGCCCTGCAAAAAAATTCCCTTTGCGTTGTTTTTTACGAGCGACCGTATATTCGGCTGCAGGACGTTCCAATTCGGAAAAGGCACAGGATAATCCGTAAACTCCGTCACATAGTCCCAAATATACAGCCGTTCGCAAACCCTGCCCCAGTCCCGAAGGTCGTCGATAAATTTTGTGGACGAGCCGTCGGGCTTTTTTACTTGGCGCGACTTATCGTCGCAGGTTTCGTACGGGTGCGAGAAACAGTTTTCGATCGAGCAGAGGCGCACGCACACGTTGTGCCTGGCACGCGCGTGCTTCGGAACAGGCCGGCTGTAACAGTACGCGAACGTGTCCACGAGTATCTGCGGGAATTCAATCTCGAGGCGTTCCGCGACTTGGTTGACGAATCGTATCACGCTGCCGGAATGGCTGCCCTCGTATTCGTCTACGGCGGCGCAGTCCGGGCAGGTGCAGTACGAATCCGAATAATCGTTTTGCGAAACGGAAATTATGTTGCAGTCCGGGTTTTCACGCAGCACAGCGGAAGCGTTTTTAATTACGATTTCAAGCACTTCTTTGTTTGAAAGGCAAAGGCCCGGCGTTTCGCGGCGGCGCTCGCCGTTTATAAGCGCGAAGTATTCCGGATGCGCGCCGTAATACTCGTCCGTGGGCACGAGCCTTTCAAACGAGTGGCCGCCCAGCGCGTATTTTATTCCGCCTCCGTACATTTGGTTTTGGCCTCCGGGATTTTGCCGGCATTTGACGGCAAACCGCTGATGGAGATGCACATCCGTCACGCCGTGTAAGCGCGACTCGACGACGGGCTCCTGTTCGGTAAAAATATCCGGCGTTTCCAGTTCCGGCAGACACGGAATTTTTTCGCAGTAAGGCGAAAAAAAACGGCAGCCCAACTGCTCAAGCAGCTCGTACACGCCGTAGATCACTCCGCGCTTGCCGCCGTTGACGCCTATGCTGCCGCCGACGCGCTTTATTACAAAAGCGTCGTCTCGCGTGATTTTATCCGACGGGTTAAAAACGACGCCGAGCGATTCCGCGGCGGATCCTACGGCAATTACATTCCCGTCCGGTTTTTTTTCATACGCAAGCGTTTCAGTATGAAACGCAAGCGTTTCAGCATGAAACGCAAGTTTTTCATCTTGAGACACAAGCGTTTCATCTTGAAACGCAAGCGTTTCAATTTTAAACGGCGCGCCCGTCATCATGCTGAGGTAGTGGCGCAGCTCCGCCGCCGCGTAGCTTTCCGTCTCCGTAGGCCGCGGGCCCGTGACGATCACGGCAAGCGGCTTTTTATTTTTGGCTAACATAAAACCTCCCAAATTTTTTTATTTTTAACTTTTTAAATTCCAATTCTTCCGACCGTTTCAATTGGGCTTGCAGAAGTTCCGTTAATTATACGCAAATTTTCAAACCGCGTTCGGCTTTTATCTTTTCGGTATGATAAAATAAAAAAAATTATTTTTAAGGTGCGTACGAAAAAAATGGACGAAAAAAATTACGTGCGTTCGCTTGCGGAAAAAGTCCATGAAATTTCTTTATCGGACGAGATGAACAGGCGGAGGGATCTGTGGCGGCGGCACAACTCGCTTGAAAAAACAGAGCCGCCGATATTCGTTCGGGCGTACGCCGCGGCGGAGGTGCCTCAGCTTGTCGATTTGGCTTGCGCGGACGAAACGCTGCGTCAAATGGAGCGGCATTTCAAAAGCCTGCTTTATAAATTTTCTTTGGGCGACGACTGCGTGATCGAACCATGGTACGCGGTACGCGCCGTTTTTATTTACCCGGAGGGCGGAGGGCATTGGGGCTTTCCGTTTACGGTCACGCACCCGAAAGACGCGGCGAAGAGGGGCGCGTTTATTTTCAACCCTCATATTACGGAAGAGAGCGACATAAAAAAAATCGCCAAGCCCGTGCACGCGGTAGACGAACAAAAAACAAGCGAGGCGTACGAGCGCATAAGCGAACTGCTGTACGGCGCGATGCCTGTAGTAACGGACCGCGCTCCCCTGTACACGGGTTTCGCGGGCGACATCTCAACCGACCTCGCGTACATGCGCGGCATAGAGGGCATGATGTGGGACATGGCGGACCGCCCCGAATGGCTGCATAAGGTCACAAGCTTTATGGGCGCGGGCATATTAAACGCGCAGTCGTTTGCGGAAGAAGCGGGCGACTTTAACCTGTTCGCCCAGGAGAACCAAGCCGTCTCCTACGCGAAGGAGCTGCCCGCCCCCCGCGCGGGCGGCGTTTCCGCAAAGCGAAGCGAGATATGGTCTTTTGGTGCGTCGCAAGAAACCGCAGCCGTGTCGCCCTCCATGTGGGAAGAATTTATTTTCCGCTACCAAAAACCCGTCTTGGAAAAATACGGCTTGACGAGCTACGGCTGCTGCGAGGACATGACGCGGAGGATTCCGATTTTAAAACGCGAGCTAAAAAACCTCCGCCGCGTGACGGTCACGCCTTGGGCGGACGCGAGGGGATGCGCGCAGCA
>WRDG01000062.1 GCA_009783525.1 Defluviitaleaceae bacterium
CGAAATAAACAAATTAACCGGAAGCGATTACAAGTTGTTTAATTATTACGGCGCAAAAGACGCCGAAAACATAATTATCGCAATGGGTTCGAGCTGCGACTGCATCGAAGAAACCGTCGACTATCTTAACGCCAACGGCAGCAAGGTTGGCATGATAAACGTGCATCTTTACCGTCCGTTTTCGATCGAACATTTTATGAAGGCGATACCGGACAGCGTTAAAAAAACCGCGGTGCTCGACCGCACAAAAGAACCCGGTTCGCTTGGGGAGCCTCTGTATCAGGACATTTTAACGGCTTATATCGAAAGCGGGCGTCCGATGCCCAAAATCGTTGCGGGCCGTTACGGCTTGGGTTCAAAAGATACGACGCCTGCGCAAATAATCGCGGTTTACGAAAACTTGAAAAAAGACGACCCTAAAAATCATTTTACCGTCGGGATAATCGACGACGTGACTAATTTGTCGCTGCCTGTGTCCGGATATGTTGACGTGACTTCGCAAAAAATAAAAAGCTGCAAGTTTTGGGGCATCGGTTCGGACGGCACGGTAAGCGCGAACAAAAACTCGATCAAGATCATAGGCGACCATACCGACATGCACGCCCAGGCGTATTTTGCATACGACTCAAAAAAATCCGGCGGCAACACGCAGTCGCATCTGCGTTTCGGCACTGTCCCCATAAAGGCGACGTATTTGGTTAAATCGGCGGATTTTATCGCGTGTCACAACGAATCGTACGTGGACAAGTACGACATGGTTTCCGACTTAAAAGAGGGCGGAACATTTTTGCTAAATTGCTTGTGGAGCGACGACGAGCTGAACGAAAAGCTTCCTAACAGCATGAAGAGGCTTTTGGCGCAAAAAAAGGCGAAGATGTTCATCATCAACGCAACCGATTTAGCTAAAGAAATCGGATTGAAGCCGATCAACACCATATTGCAGGCCGCGTTCTTCAAGCTGACGGACATCATACCCTACGACGACGCGGTAAATTACATGAAAAAAGCAATTGTCGACAGCTACGGCCGCAAGGGCGAAAAAGTAGTCAACATGAACTACGCCGCTGTGGACGCGGGGATAACCCGGCTTCGTGAGTTTATAATTCCCGCGGATTGGGCGGCTCTTGCCGACGAAAAACCGCACAAGGTTTCGGCGGATTGCCCGTCCAAAAAAGTTTTGGTGGATTTTGTAAATAACGTGGCTGTTCCGGTAAACGCGCAAAAAGGCGAGTCACTTCCCGTCAGCGCGTTTAAGGGCAGGGAAGACGGAACGTTCCCGCAGGGAACCG
Source organism: Defluviitaleaceae bacterium (assembly GCA_009783525.1). Lineage (GTDB taxonomy): Bacteria > Bacillota > Clostridia > Lachnospirales > WQUN01 > WRDG01. The sequence goes on from WRDG01000062.1 coordinate 1,290, forward strand.
CGGCATTCGAAAAACGCGGCATAGCAGTCGACGTACCGCATTGGAAACCTGAAAACTGCATTCAATGCAACAGATGCTCGTATGTATGCCCGCACGCGGCAATAAGGCCGTTCCTTTTGACAGACGAAGAAAAAGCAAAGGCCCCTGCCTGCTACGAAACGTTAAAGGGCATGAAGGGCTACGACCAATACCAATACCGCATGCAGGTTTCGCCTTACGACTGTTACGGCTGCGGCGCGTGCGTCCTGGATTGCCCCGCAAAAGAAAAGGCTTTGGTCATGGAACCGTTCGAAAGCCAAATAAGCGAATCCGAATGCTGGAAATTTTCTATCGAATTAAAACATAAGGCAAATCCGTTAAAACCGGACACTGTAAAGGGAAGCCAGTTTGAAATGCCGCTTTTGGAATTTTCCGGCGCGTGCGCGGGCTGCGGCGAAACACCTTACGCGAAACTTATTACTCAGCTTTACGGCGACCGCATGTATATAGCAAACGCCACGGGATGCTCGTCGATTTGGGGCGGCAGCGCGCCTTCGACGCCGTTTTGCTTAAACGAACGCGGTCAGGGCCCGACATGGGCAAACTCGCTGTTTGAAGACAACGCGGAGTACGGCTACGGTTTTCAATTAGCGGTCAAACAGCGCAGAAATAAACTAAAGGAAATAGTCATTAAGCTTGCCGAGATGGAATCTCCCGCCGAATGGGGCCTCAAAGCCGCCTCGGAAGACTGGCTTGCCAACATGAACGACGGCAACGGATCCAAAGCGGCGTCCGACGCGCTCCGCATCGCAATAGACAAAGCGATTGCAGACTGCGGAAGCTGCGGCTGCGAAGCTGACGCTTGGTACAAACACGTCAAAGAAAACGACGACATGCTCGTCAAAAAATCCGTATGGATCTTCGGCGGCGACGGCTGGGCGTACGACATCGGCTTCGGCGGCCTCGACCATGTAATCGCTATGGGCGACGACGTTAACATTTTGATTTTCGACACGGAGGTCTATTCCAACACGGGCGGCCAGTCGAGCAAGGCTTCGCCTACCGCATCGGTCGCAAAGTTTGCCGCAAGCGGCAAAAAAGTTCGCAAAAAGGACTTGGGCCTGATGGCAATGAGCTACGGCTACGTTTACGTAACGCAGATCGCCATGGGCGCTAACCAGGCGCAAACGTTAAAAGCTATAACCGAAGCGGAAGCCTATCCGGGTCCGTCGGTCATAATCGCATACGCGCCGTGCATAAGCCACGGCATAAGAGCGGGAATGGGCGCGGCGCAGCAGCAGACAAAACGCGCAGTCGATTCGGGTTACTGGCATCTGTACAGGTATAACCCGCTGCTTGCAGACGAAGGCAAGAACCCCTTCGTGTTAGAAAGCAAAGACCCGACCGCGTCATTCGGCGAATTTATAAACAGCGAGGTCCGCTACACCTCGTTAAAGCAAACGTTCCCGGAAGTTGCCGACGAACTTTTCGCGGCGGCGGAAGAAGACGCCAAAAAGAGGCTCGCGGCTTACAAGAGAATGGCCGCGGAAGTTTAAAAAATAAAAGCATTTTATTAATAGTGAAGGGCGCACAGCGAAATTGTGCGCCCTTTTTTTTGAGCAAAATTTATGCGAAAAAACCGAATCAATATTTTGTTAAGCGTCGGCAGTATTTTACAAATCAAAACAGTGGTTTTGCCGATATCTGCGCCATGTTAACGCTTTTTTCAATAATGACAACTAAACGGAAAATTTGCTGTTAAATTAACGTTCCAATCCGCGTTCGTAAAAAAGGCAGCGCTCGTCTATTTCTGTAAAGTCGATAATTCCGCTTGCCATATAATCTTCAAGCACCTTTTTGTTCGGGACGCCGGCTCTGCCGCCTATGCGGCAGCATTTTACGGCGGAACAAGCGCTTGCGAAACGCGCGGTTTCGACTACCGAGCGGCCGTCGAGCAACCCCGCGATAAACGCGCCGTGATAAACGTCGCCCGCGCCGACAGTGTCCACCGCTTCAACTTTATAAGCGGGCAATTCGAAATAACCTTCCGCGCTCAGGCCCGCGCAGCCCTTTTCGCCCATCGTGAAAACGACGATCGACGGGCCTTTTTTTATTACGGATTCGCAAACGCTTTGCGTGTTTAGATAATTGCCGCCAAGCGCGGCGTAAACGGCTTCGGAAGCTACAAAAACGTCGATGTGCTCTGCGAAATCCATTACATGCTCGCTATAGCCGTCCGCGTCAATCACAATTTCAGCTCCGTTGCTTTTTGCCTCAAGCGACATTTTTTTTACGTCGTCGTTTATTCCCGCAATGAAAAAATATTTTACGCCGCGTAAAAATTTTTTGTCGACTTCATTATAATCAACTCCGCCTGACGTGCCGGGTTTGTAAATTATGCTTCGGCCGCCGGTGTCCTGGTCGCTTATAACCGTGCAGAACGGCGTCGAGCAGTTTGCCCGCGCGGCGAGCCCGGCCGTGTCGACGTTGTGCCGTTCGAAATCGTCGCGGCAAAACCTGCCGAAGATATCGTCGCCCACCGCCCCGAGTATCGCGCTTCTCACACCGAGACGGCCCGCGGCGGTGAGCCCCGACGAGACCTTTCCGCCGCCCTGCCAGCTCAAACGCCTAATCATTTCGCCGCCGTTCGGCTTCGGGAACGTTTTCACGTTTATGTTCAAATCTATGCACGGCCAATCGACGCCAACTATGTCGTACATCAAATACCTCCGGGGTTTTTGTTTTACAATTTTATTACAAAACGCGGTCAACCGCAAAATCGAGGCAATCGTCGTTGTCGATTGGGATTTTGTAATTTATACTCGCTTTATAAATTTATTTTGTTGTTTGACGAATAAATGAAACGGAGCGGATTAAATGAAAAAAATTTGCGTAGCGCTGATATTTTCAATTTTTATTTTGGCGATCCCGGCTTCGGGAGGGGTGCCGCGGGCGGCGGCAAACGAAAAAGATTTCCGCGCGGTATGGGTCGCGACTGTTTTGAATTTGGATTATCCGTCGGCTACCGATTTGACAGCAGACGGGCTTCGCCGCGAAGCGGACGAAATTATTGCGATGGCAGTTGACATCGGACTCAACGCGATCGTTTTGCAGGTCCGCCCGTGCTCCGATGCGTTTTACCGTTCGGCCATGTTTCCGTGGTCGCGCTATTTGGTTGGCGCGCAGGGCAGGGGCATGATCGAATACAACGGATCGACGTTTGTGTACTTCGATCCGCTTGCGTATTGGATCGAGCAGTCGCATAAAAACGGTTTGGAACTTCATGCTTGGATCAACCCCTTCAGGGTCACCCATACGACGGAACGCATCACAGATGTAAGCAGGCTTGCCGCCACCAGTCCCGCGCGGATAAATCCGTCGTGGGTCGTAGAGCACCGGGGCGCGCTTTATTTCAATCCGGGCATACCCGAGTGCCGCCAATTTATTATCAACGGCGCGGTTGAAATAGTAAAAAATTACAAAGTGGACGGAATTCATTTAGACGACTATTTTTACCCCGGAACCGATTTTTCGGACAAGCAGACATTTGCCCGTTACGGCGGCGGCATGCAGCTTGACGACTGGCGGCGCGACAACGTCAATAAAGTTATTAAGGGCATCGGCGAGGCGGTAAAGGCGGTTGACCCTAATGTAAGGTACGGCGTTTCGCCCACCGCAATTTGGCAGAACGAAAAATCGACGCCGCTCGGCAGCGCGACAAACGGTTACGAATCGTATAAATCGGCGTACGCCGACACAAGGCGCTGGGTAAAAGAAGGTTGGGTGGACTATATATGCCCGCAGATTTATTGGTACATCGGGTTCGAAATAGCGGACTATAAAATTGTTTTGGATTGGTGGCGCGACGTGTGCAGGGGCACCGGCGTAGATTTGTATATAGGCCAGGCGGCTTACCGCGAAGCGGCTAACGAAAACAGATGGAGCGGCGAAATTAACAGGCAGTTGGCTTTAAACGATTTGAGGGGCGGCACGCAGGGAAGCATTTTCTTCCGCGCAAAATCGCTTGACGGTCCGGTCGGGCAAACCGTGAAAAATTATTATCTCGCCAACAGGCCGCCGAACAATTTTCCGGAAAAACCTGACCAAGGGCCGGACGACACGGTTGCGCCTCCCGACCGTCCGATCATACCGCTGCCGACGCCTACTCCCGCGCCGGCGCCGCTTGTGCGCATGGATAAATTAACGGTGGCGCAGCCGTCGCGCAATGTGTCCACCACAGGGTCGGGGTACACGCTGGTTGGGACATGCGTGCCCGATACAGACCTGTACATGAACGGTGCGGTTGTGGCAAACCGTACCGACGAAGGTTTTTTCAGCGTCCACGTGCCGCTCGTCCGGGGCGAAAACAGGTTTGTGTTCAGCCAAAACGGGCAAGTTAACGTCACGCGGATAATCACGCGCAGCAACGCGGCGCCCGCTTCTCCGCCCCGAGTGTTAAATGCGCCTGCGGTGCTCGACGCCTTTCCGTCCGCGGACGTTTATTATTCCGCGGGCGACCAAATTACGCTTTCGTGCGTCGCGCCGGCGGGCGCGGTAAACGTGACCGCCCGTTATAACGGCGAAACGGTTTCGCTTAAAAAAAGCGGAACGGCCTCGGGGCTGACGGCCGCGACATGGAGCGCCGTTTATACAATCCCAAAAGCGGCAGACGAACGGATTATCGCTTCTTTGGGCAAGCCGTCTTACGTTATCGAATACCAAGGCAGGTCATACTCAGCGGCATCGGCGGGATCGGTTTGGCTAATAGGGCGCGATTCGCGCTATTACGCCACAGTCATATCTGACTTGGCATGGACGTACGGACGCGCCTCGGCAACCGGAGGTTCGGACTGGGCGTTGGCAAAAGGACAAAAGGACGCGGTAACGGCGGTGGCGGGCGATTGGGTCAAACTGGGAAGCGGCCGCTGGGTGGAAAAAGAAAACGTAAGCCGAGCGGTAGAAAAAAATTTATTTTTAAACGCTTTGTCAAACGGCACATACCGTTCGGGTTTGAACAGGGACACGATCGCCTGGAAGTCCGACGCGCCAGCCGCGCTGCAGGTCAGTTTCGAAAATAGGAAGCTTACGGTTTACTTCGGTTTGCAAAGGGAAGTGCCCGCTCTGTTTTTGCATTTGGATTCGTCCTTATTCAAGTCAATGACGAGCGGGATCGAAAACGGAGTGCCGTACTATGTTTTCACGTTAAAAGACAACGCAAACATTGAAAGTTATTTTGTTGAACACACAAAAAATGAAGTGCAGCTTCATTTGAACAAACGCAAACAGGCGGCGGCGGGGAACAGGCCGCTTGACGGCATAACCGTTATGCTCGACGCCGGCCACGGAGGCACGGATTTCGGCGCGGCAGGCCCGATGGGGACGACGCTTGCCGAAAAGCATTTAAACCTCACGGTCGTGCAAAAACTTAAAAGCAGGCTTATAAACCTCGGCGCGAATGTTATCGCAACGCGCGAAACAGATGTGTTTCACACGCTGCTGCAGAGAACCGAAATGAGCATGCAGGCGCGGCCTGACATATTTGTTTCGATACACGGCAACAGTATTGCGGAAACGACCGATTCGTTGAACATAAAGGGCTTGTCGGTTTGGTACCGAAACGAGGCGAGCCTGCCGCTTGCGGAAACGCTGCTTAAAAATTTGTTTACGGTTAATCCGGATACCACAAGGCGTCCGCTAGTCAACCAGGCGAACTTTTATGTCTGCCGTCCGTCATGGACGCCGTCTGTAATTATCGAAACGAGTTTTATGTGCAACATTCAGGATTTTTCGTGGATGATAAATCCGCGCGAGCAGGACAGGCTTTGCGACGCCATTGCCGAGGCGATCGTCGCTTATTTTAGGTAAATTATTTTTGGTAAATTTTTATATAAATAAAGGTTTAACGCAAAAGACAGACCAAATTAAAAACAGAAAGGCGCAAACGTTTTCCGCACATATTTTATGTGCGGCGCGAAAGGTAAAATAATGAAAAAGGTACACTTGATCGGAAACGCCCATATCGACCCGGTTTGGCTTTGGAAAAAACCGGAGGGCTATTCGGAAATTCTTGCCACATTCCGTTCGGCGCTCGACCGCATGGACGAATTTCCCGGCTATATTTTCACCAGCGCGTGCGCGGCCTATTACAAATGGATTGAACAGGTTTCGCCCGCGATGTTCGAAGAAATAAAAAGCCGCGTAAAAGAGGGCCGCTGGTGTGTTGCCGGCGGATTTTGGATTCAACCGGACTGCAATATTCCGTCGGGCGAAGCCTTTGCGCGTCATGTGCTGTATTCGCAGGGGTTTTTCCGCGAAAAATTCGGCATTGCGGCAACGGTCGGCTACAACGTCGATTCTTTCGGGCATAACGGAAGCATGCCCATGATTTTAAAAAAGGCCGGCATGGACTCGTATGTGTTCATGCGTCCCGACCGCCACGAAAACACTTGTCTGCCGGAAAACCTGTTCAAATGGCAGTCGCCTGACGGAAGCAGCGTTACCGCATACCGAATATCGCACGGTTACGGCTCCGGCTGCTGGGCGGGCGAAAACGAAGCCATAAGAAAAACCTTCGCCATGCTCGAAGAAAACAAAAGCTACCCTATGATGAGCTTTTACGGCATCGGCAACCACGGCGGCGGCCCGACGATAGACGACTTGAAAAAATTGTCGTCAATAATCGAAAACAACGACGCGGTTTGCTTTTCGAGCCCCACTAATTATTTTGAAAAACTCCGCGATGTTACGGACGCAGATGCATTGCCTTTGATAGAAAAAGATTTGCAGCACCACGCAAGCGGCTGCTACGCGGCAAACGCATCGATAAAAGCCGCAAACCGCCGCGCAGAAAATATGCTAATTGCAGCAGAAAAATATGATAATCAAGCGGAAATGTTAACGGGCATGACAGGCTTGTCAAATATGCTAAAGCCCGCATGGGAGCGCGTGATGTTCAACCAATTCCACGACATATTGGCGGGCTGCAGCATCCGCGAAGCGTACACGGATGCCTTAAACGAATACGCGGCGGCGGAAGACACTGCTGCGGAGCTTACAAACCTGGCGCTGCACCGCATAAGCTGGAACATAAAAACAACGGACATACTCGACAAGCCGTCGCAAAAAAGCGGCTGGCGTTTGTGGACAAAAGAAGGCGAGGGCGCGCCCGTTGTCGTGTTCAACCCTCACTCGTTTGCCGTAAGCGAAAACGTGCAGCTTAACACGACGGTTGGCGGCATAAAAAACACCGACGGCAAAAAAATTGCCCATCAAACCATACGCGGGCCTCAAACAAACGGCGACAGCGATAAATTCAACACAATCTTTACCGCGGACGTTCCGGCTTACGGCTATTCGACATATTTTTTGTCAAACAGCGGCGGCGGCGAAGAAGAAACAGGCAGTTTGACCGTAACGGACAATTCGATGGAAAACGAATATTTAAAAGTGACCTTCGATTTGCATACGGGCTACATTACAGGTTTTTACGACAAAAAAGCGGTAACGGAGCTTGCCGGAGTTTTTGCGAAGCCCGTGGTCATCGACGACCACAGGCCCGACACATGGTCGCACGGCATATTCACGTTCGATACGGAGGTCGGATGTTTTACCGACGCCGAGTTAAAAGTGACGGAGCGCGGCCCGCTTCGCGCCTGCATCCGCGTGACAAGCAAGTTTGGGATGTCTGTTTTGGTGCAAGATTTTTATTTGCATAACAGCAAACCCGGGCTTGAAGTGCGCGTCCTGCTTACTTACAACGAAAAATTAAAAATATTGAAGCTCAGCTTCAATGCGGACAGGCTTTTAAACCCGACCGCCGCATACTCTATGCCGTACGGATTTATAGAAAAACCCGCAAACGGCGAAGAAGAACCGTCTCACGAATGGGCGGGGGTTTTCGATTCGGAAAGCGGCTATGGTTTGGCGCTGCTTAACGACGGCAAGTACAGTTTTTCGGCTGCCCAAGGCGATTTGCGCATGAACATCGCGCGCGGCTGTTTCTACGCCGACCACTACGCCGTAAGGGACGACCTGATGGAATATCAAGACCAGGGCGAGCAGCGCTTCCGTTACGCGATCATGCCGATCAATCAAAAAAACCCCGCAAACGTCGTCCGCGAGGCCTTCGTGTTAAACACGGGTCTTACCGTAATACCCGAAACCCATCACGACGGAAAACTTTCGCCTGTTTATTCCGGCATCGAAATTTCAAACCCAAACATTGTCGCGCAGGTTGTCAAATTTGCCGAAGATAAAAGCGGCACGGTAATCCGCCTGCAGGAAATAAACGGCAAAGCCGCTGCAGCTACGTGTACACTATCCGGCTTCAAACCTTTTAACGCGAACTTCAATCCGCAGGAGGTAAAAACGTTTCTCCTCGATTCAAACAACGGCGAAGCGATCGAAACCGATTTGACGGAAAAACGAATATAGTTTTACAACCCACATAAATTTATGTAAAGCCCAAAAACCCGCACAAGCAAATGCGGGTTTTTAAATTGAAATTTTTTATTTGACCGGATACATCATCGTTTTATGGATCAATTCGATGTTTTGGAACGGATGGAGTGCATAAGGCCGTATAACGAATAATTCTAAAGATAAACAGAAAAAAAATGTTTGCTGAACAAAATGAA
>WRDG01000063.1 GCA_009783525.1 Defluviitaleaceae bacterium
AACACGGCGGGCCTGCTCCTAAAATTTTTATTCAAGTCGATCTTCAAGCCGCTGCAAGAATTTACGTCAATCGAATAGCTTAAGTATTTGCCGATGAAAATTTCCGGGCTGGCTCTGCGGAATTTATAAACGCTCTGTTTCAAATCGCCTACCATAAACCTCGGCACGGCCCCGCCTCCGGAAACAGCCCAAAGGATCAGCTCCTGCACCGCGTTTGAATCTTGGTATTCGTCTATTAAAATTTCATTGTATTTTTTTGAGATTTCGAGTGCGGCTGCGCTCGGCACGGGATTTTCGGGCCCGCCGTCAAGCAGTATGCTTACCGCATAATGCTCGAGGTCATTAAAATCAAGCAGCCCGCGCTCGCGTTTAAGGGCGCGGTATTTTTCGCGGTAAGCGAGTGTGAGCTTGGTAAGCGTCCTTACGGCGGGGCCCAAAGCCTCTATGTCGGCCGTCAGTTTTTCGGCGGAAGCGAACAAAAAACGCGAAACGAGATCCCGCAAATCCGTCTTGGCGGAGTCGCGGAGATTTTTGGCGCGGTTTTTCAACACCGGGTCTATTTCGTCTTTGACTCGGTATGTGTGGATGGTAGGGAACGTAAGCAGCTTGAACGCTTTGCAAATTTCATGAAGAGTGCCGTTCAAACAATCGCGTAAAAAATCAATTTGGTTAAGGTCGTCGTTAATGGCTTTTTTATATTCAAGCGGGCCCGAAGGCTCGCCGCATATTGAAAAGCTCATTTGAAGTTTGGCTTCCGCGCCGTCAAGCACCGCAGATATTTCTTTTTTTACAGGTTCGAGCCAAACATCCGCAGCATTGCCCGGACTGACGCCATCGTACATCGCGGCGTATTTTAATGCCGTGTATTCCGGATAGTCGCTGCTTTCGATAAATAAAAAATATTTTTTTATGAGCTCGTCCAATTTGTCGTCGTCAGTTTTTTTGCCGCCGTATGACTCGACCAAATCAAAAAAATCCGCGTTGTTTTCTTTGGCGTATTCTTCTTCGAACAGTTCTTCCATCGCGCGGCCCGAAATAAGTTCGAGCTCCGCCTTGTCGCCGATGCGTGCGCCGGGGTCTGCGTCGGTCAAATGGAAATATTGCTTGAGAAGCCTTTTGCAAAAAGCGTGTATGGTCGAGACATGCGCCGAAGGGACGAGAGCAAGCTGCCGTAATATTTCATCCTGCTCTTCGTCGCTTGCCGCGGCTTCGGATTTTTCCGACAGACGCTGCACGAGACGGCTTTTCATTTCGAGCGCGGCGTCCTCGGTAAACGTGACAACAAGCAGACGGTTTATGCAGTTTAATTCCGCGATGCGCTCGACCAAGACTGCGGTCTTGCCCGAGCCCGCCGCGGCGGACACGAGTATGTCCTTTCCGCGCGTGTTAACGGCGCGGAGCTGTTCGGCTGTAAATTCACGGGGCATAATGCTTCCTCTGCTTTCTGATCCGGATTTAAATATAAATGATTAATTGTTTACTCCGATTCAACACTTCGTAAAATTTACTGCTGCCGGGATTTTTTTTGCGTGGCATCGAGTTAATCTGCCCTTAAAATAAACGTCTGCGTTATTTGTGTAAACCTTATTTTGTTGATATAATTTTTCCGTTCGGTTTAAGGAAGGGAAATTATGTTAAAAAAAATAAAAAAGTTTTTTTCAATTGTCGTTGCGCTCGTGGGAGCGTACATAATGGTCGGGTTTGTTATTGTCGCCATGGTGTACGCATTTTCCGGCGGGTTGTTAAAGCCTGCCCGGACCGTTGTTGCCCGCCCGGAAAATTTGGTGACGGGCAGCACGGGCGGAAGCGAGAACCAGGGCGGCACAAATTACTACGGTGCGTTGCAAAATCTCCCCGTTGATACCGGCGACGACGGAAATTTTTTTAAGCCGCCGTCCAAGACGAATGTGCTGGTGCTCGGCTACGATTATGATAACGTTTTAACCGACATTATTTTTGTCGCCTGCTTCGACAGGGACGCCGCTAAAATAAATATCTTATCCGTACCCAGAGACCTGTACACGCAGATACCCGCCGAAAGGCTTGCGCGGATGCGCGATGCGGGCATGCACCCTCCGTCAAGCGGCGTCATGAAAATCAACGCATTGCGCGGCAGCTACGGAAAATCGCACGGAATGGTTTTTTTAAAAGAACAGCTGGGCGAAATGCTCGGCATAAATATTCATTATCATGTTGAAATTGAACTGCCCGCGTTCAGAAAAATTGTGGACGCGGTGGGGCCCATTGAAATGGAAATTCCGCACGGCGGATTATATTATGCCGATCCCGAACAGAATCTTTTCATTGCGATCCCGGGCGGGATGCAAAAATTGGACGGAGCCATGTCGGAGGGCGTCGTCCGTTACAGGAGGTACGTAAACGGCGACATCGACCGTATCATGGTACAGCACGAGTTCATGAAGCAGCTTTTCCGCCAGGCTTTAAAAAAAGAAAACCTTATGCGCGACCCGATTGCTTTAATCAATGTGCTGATCAATTATGTCCGCACGGACATCGGCATCGACCTGGCCAAATACATCCCGTATATACCCCGCGTAAACGAAAACAGCGTGAATTTTTTTACAATTCCGGGCGAGGGAGCATACATAGGCGACATTTCATATTTTTTACCGGACCGAACCAAGCTGCCCGAAACTATAAACAGGGTTTTTTATACGGATGTGAACGGCGCGGAAAAAAAAGAAAAGCCGCCGCAGGCGTCCGATTCGCGGCAGCTCCGGATAGCCGTGTACAACGGGACATGGCTGGCGGGCATCGCTTCTTCTTTCGCTGACACGCTTCGCGCAGACGGCTACAACATAGTGCAAATCGACAACTACGGCAGCCATAACGAAACACAAACGAGGATACTTGTTCGCACTGTCGGAACAGGCGGAGACCTGCTGCCGTATTTTTCCGACGCGGTAATCAAAGAGGATGCAAATTTACCCGAAGGGTATGATATAGTTATAATCGTTGGCAAAAAGGACACATAAACCACAAACGACGGCAGGCATATCCGATGACAAATTTTAAAGACTTAAACCGTATGGTGACCGAATTTAATAAAATCATCGCTATGGCCTCATCGACCGGAGGCACGGAAGCGCTCGAAAAAATATTCCGCGCATTGCCTGTCGACGTTCCGCCGGTCGTGGTGGTGCAGCATATGCCGTCCGGTTTCACAAAACTTTTTGCCGACAGGCTTAACGCGAACCATGCGTTGGAAATAAAGGAAGCGGCCGACGGCGATTACCTCATGAAAGGCCGCGTGCTGCTTGCGCCTGCCGACTATCACATGAAGCTTGTGCGTCAGTGCGGCAAGCTTGGGGTGCGGTGCTTTACCGGGACCAAGGTGCACGGCGTCATGCCGGCGGCGGATGTGCTGTTTGAATCCGTGGCAGATATTTCGCGCAAAAACGCGGTCGGCGTCGTGCTCACGGGAATGGGAGCCGACGGTGCGCGCGGTTTGATGATGATGCATAGTCAAGGCGCGAAAACGATCGGGCAGGATAAAGCTTCGTGTGTGGTATACGGGATGCCTAAAGTCGCAAAAGACATAGGAGCGGTTGATTTTGAGCTTCCGCTTGACCAAATCGCGAACAAAATAAAAATGCTGATATGAATTTGCTTGAACGCATTAAATTTAATATGCTATTCGACATGAAGCGGACGCTTCATTTTTTTTATGAAAACGGCGGCTTTACGGCGGCGCGGTGCGACGGGAAGCCCGCCTGGGTCGCCGCCGAAAACCGGATGACAAGCCGCGAGATAATTTATTGTTTCAACGAATTTTTGCGCGCAAGCGGAAATGAAAAATTGCCGGGCGTCGTGTCGGACCACGCAACCGCAAAAATTTGCGCGGATTTTTACGCGCAGAAAAATGAAACGGTTATTGATAAAAAAACCGTCGCCGTTTTTTTTTCCGAAGCGCCGGTCGCGGCATGCCATGAGGCCGTGCCGCCCCTCGCCAACGAAACTGCGCTCATCGAAAAATGGACGGCGGATTTTTATACGTCGGCATTGCGGATTGAACTGGCGCAGGAAGAAAAAACGCGGATAGCTCAGGGGCTCGTCGCATGCAAGCGTTTTTATATGCTCGCGGTAAAAAACGGCGTGAGCAAATATTCAGCGATGGGGCTGATAAACGAACCCGCGCTAAAAATTTGCCGGCTTAACCTGATTTATACGCCGTACAGGGGAAAGGGATACGGCAGGCACATCACGGCACATTTGATAAACACGGTATGCGAGAACGGCTGCATACCTATGCTGTATGTTTACGGATACAACTCGGCCGCTTTGCGCGCATACCGTTCGATGGGGCTTGCGGAAGCCGGCTTTTTAACGGAAATTAATTTTTTATAGGAAGTGTTGGTCAAATGAAGCAAGCGTTTATTGGCTTTATCATTTTATTTTTGCTCGCGGCCGGTTGTTCGCGGAACGATTTGACGGATTATATGCCCATGCTTACACCGGGACAGGTTGAAACCGGCCCGCGGCCGACGTTAACGCCGTCGCCGTCGCCTTACGCCGCGACCGAGCCGGAGCAAAAAGATGCGGATCAAATTCAAACCGATCCGCCGTTTATTGAAGAACCCGCCGAAATTGATTATTTTGCCGTCAAGCCGGACGAGTCGGGCAATATAATGATAATCATGTACCACGGCATCACGGACGAAAACACGCCTTCATACGACCGTTCAACAGAAGGTTTTTTGCAGGATTTAAATACGCTTTACAGTCAGGGCTACAGATTGATTTCGATGAGCGATTTGATAAACAACCGCATATCTGTTGAAGCCGGCTGTACGCCCGTCGTCCTCACATTCGACGACGGTAGGAGCAGCGCGTTTTCGCTTGTTGAAACGGAAGACGGTTTGCGTGTCAAGCCGGGCTGCGCGGTGGATCTTTTATTAAAATTTTGCGGCGACCATCCGGATTTTGGTTTAGCCGCTTCTTTTTATATAAATTATTATTCCGAGCCGTTTCAAGGCGGCGGAACCGTCGCCGAAAGGCTTAATTTTTTAACTGCGATCGGATTCGAAATAGGCAACCACACATATTCGCATATACAATTGAACGAGCTTGACGCAATCGGCATACAAGAAGAGATCGGCAGAATGGACGCGTGGATCAAAGAGCTGACCGGGACGGCGCCCGTCGCGCTTTCGTATCCGTTCGGCATAAGGCCGGTTTCCGATTTGCGTGAAGTCGCTTTAAACGGAAGCCACGGAGGAATTGATTATTCGTATCCGATAGGGCTCCGCGAAGGGCAGAGCATTGTAACCGCCAACCCGGCGCATGTTCAATTCGACCCGCTTAACGCGCCGCGCGTACGCGGCACCGACAGCTCGACGTCGGACAACGAAGTGCAGGATCTCGGATATTTTTTACGTTTTTACGAAAGGAACCCGAACCGGCGATATATTTCGGACGGGAACCCGCTGCGCGTCGCCGTGCCCGCCGGCAGCAAGAACCTGATCGATCCGGACAAACTGCAGGGCGCGGAACTTTTTGTCTACTAAACAAAGGAGGATTTTAAATGCCGCTGACAGTTTTGGATCATCCTCTGATCGAGCATAAATTGACGGAGCTGCGCGACAGGCAGACAGGCGTTGCAAAATTTCGCGACATTGTGCGCGAAATATCAATGCTTATCTGCTACGAAGCAACCAAGAAATTGCCGATGCAAGATGCGGTCGTCAACACGCCTGTAGCAGAAGCCCGGTGCAGGACGCTTACGGGAAAAAAAATAGCCCTGGTCCCGATACTTCGGGCCGGGCTTGGCATGGTTGACGGCGTGTTAAATCTGCTGCCGTTCGCAAAGGTGGCGCATATAGGGCTGTACCGCGATCCGGAAGCGCTCAAGCCGGTGGCTTATTATTATAAATTGCCGCCGGACATAGACGAGCGCGAGTGTTTTATTCTCGACCCGATGCTCGCGACCGGCGGAACGGCGTCGGCCGCCGCAAAATATTTGCGCAATGCCGGAGTAAAAAAAATTTCGCTGCTAACGATAATAGCCGCGCCGCCCGGAATCGAAAAATTTTTTGACGAACACCCGGATGTCGGTCTGTATACCTGCGCCGTTGACGAGAGCTTAAACGAACACGGATACATTGTGCCGGGGCTCGGCGACGCAGGCGACAGGATATTCGGGACGTAAATTAACGCCCGCCTTTATCGTACGGAATGCCGGCCGCTTTGGGCGCGGCGGAATTTCTTGACGTAAATGATAAAACAATCAGCGTGGCGATGTACGGAACCATTTTATATACGGCGCTCGGCACCGACATGCTGTTTAAAAACGCGATGCTCGTGTACGCGACCGATACCGTTTTCATCAGCCCGAAAAAAAACGCGGCAAATAAAATTTTACCGGGTTTCCATTGGCCGAAAATTAAAACGGCGAGCGCAAGAAAACCGTAGCCTGCCACCGTCGCGTCAAACGTGACGGAAGTGGGTATGACGAACACAAGGCCGCCTATGCCGGCGAGCGCGCCGGAGATCATCACTCCGGCGTAGCGTATTTTATAAACGCTGATACCCGCCGAATCCGCCGCCTGCGGATGCTCGCCGCATGACCGCAGCCGTAGTCCGAACGGCGTCTTGTACAGCGCGATCCAAGCCGCGGCTAAAATAACGAACCCTAAATAAGTAGTTATATATGTTTTTTGGAAAAGCAGCGATCCTGCAAATGGAATGCCGCCAAGCAGCGGAACGCTCTCTATGTAAAAAATGTTGGCAAACGGTATCTGCTGCACGGAACGGATCATGCGCGCGACATACACGGCGAACGCAGGCGCAAACATATTAACCGCCGTGCCGCTGATAATTTGATTCGCTTTCATGTGAACGGACGCGTAAGCGTGCGGCAGCGATATAGCAACCCCCGCCGCGCCGGATATTAATATCGTGACAAGCAGAAGAAGCTGCGGATGCATCGATGTACTCGCCTGCGCGTAAAACAAAAACAAAACGCCTGAAAACGCTCCGATTATCATTATGCCTTCAAGCGCAATGTTAATAACACCGCTTCGTTCCGCAAACATTCCGCCCAAGGCGACTATCAGAAGCGGAATCGAAAAAAACATCATCTGCTGAACCAAAAAGAACAATGTGTTTAAATCCATCAGCCGCCGCCTCCTTCCGAGGGCGGTTTATTTTTTGCGCTCGATTCCGTTTTTTCTTTTTTAATTTTAAAAATAAATTTTACCGCGCCTTGAATCAGCAAGGACAACGCGGAAAAATAAATTATCACCGCGATAATTATGTCAATTATTTCCGGCGCAAAATTCAGCCTTTGCAATAAAAATCCGCTTTGTGTCAAATACGCGACAAGAATCCCGGTAAAAACAATCGCGATCGGATTGTTCAAGCCAAGCAACGCGACCGGTATGCCTTGGAAGCCTTCGTGGGCAAGTACGTCGATAACCGCGATGCCCCTGCCGGTGCCGGCGAGCGCGATAAGCGCGCCGCCGAGCCCCGCAAGCGCGCCCGCGATCGCCATCGAAAGCATAATGCCGCGGTTTTCGTTTATGCCCGCGTAGCGCGCCGCGTCGCGGTTAAAGCCGCAGGATTTCAATTCGTAACCGAATTTGGTTTTTTCGAGTAAAACAAATAAGAGAATGCTTGCGACGACTGCGATAATAATTCCGCCGCCGGCGCTCGAAAGCCGCAGGCTTCCCGACGCTGTTTCGACAGAAAAAAAAGCGTCAAGGCCGAGCCGCGAAATATTCGCGTTGACAGGCACGCGCACAGTCATGTTTTTCAACTGGTCGTAGATGTCCGTTTGGCGTATTAAATAATTTACGAGATGCATCCCGATGTAATTCATCATTATGCAGGCGATAACCTCGTGGACGTTCCGCAGCGCCTTTAAAATTCCGGGGATCAATCCCCATAACGCACCCGCGAGTACACCCGATGCCACTGCCGTAACGCACAGCAAAAACGGCGGCAAAAACGACAATTTGACCGCGGCGAGAATGGAGGCATACATCCCGAAAGTGAACTGACCCGACGCGCCTATGTTGAACAGACCGGTCTTGCCCGCAAATCCGACCGAAAGCCCCGTCATAATAATGGGGGCGGCATAGTACAGTACCTGGCCGATGTTGAACATGTCGGAAAAACCGCCGGTGAGTATCATCCAAAAACCCGGCAGAGCGGCGGATGCGTTTGTTATTAATAAAATGACAAATCCCGCAAGCAGACCGAGCAGTATGGCGATAACCGAAGAAAGCGCGTTGAGCCCGCCCGCTTCCGTAAAAAATTTTTTTACCGTAATTTTATCTACTTGCGCCGCCTTCCTTCGGAATTAATTTTTTATTTTGAACCGGACATGTACAACCCTATCTCTTGGAGCGTTGTATTTTCCGGTTTGATGTCCGCGGCGATACCGCCTTCGAAAATCACGAGCACCCTGTCGCTTATGTTCATCACTTCTTCGAGCTCCAATGAAACAAGCAGAATACCCGCGCCCTGCGAACGTTCGTACAGCAATTTGCTGTGTATGTATTCGATTGCCCCCACGTCGAGCCCGCGCGTAGGCTGCACAGCGATAAGCAGCTTCGGCTTGCGGTCGATCTCACGCGCGGCCACCGCTTTTTGCTGGTTGCCGCCGGACATGCTTCTTGTGACAGACTTGCCGCCCTGGCCGCTTCTTATGTCAAATTTGTTTATGAGGTCGTCGGCGTATCCGTAGATATTGTCGTATTTTAAAAAGCCCGCCTTTTGGAATCGCGGTTCGAAATATGATTGAAGTACGAGGTTGAACGCTAAATTATAGTCGAGAACCAAACCGTATCTGTGGCGGTCTTCCGGGATGTGCGAAAGACCTGCGCAGTTTCGTTTGCGGATTGCCGCGTGGGTAATGTCTTTGCCGTCCAAATAAATTTTTCCGGACTCGGACGGAACGATGCCCGTCAATGCGTACACGAGTTCACTTTGCCCGTTGCCGTCTATGCCGGCGACGCAAACGATTTCGCCCGCCCGCACGTCAAACGAAACGTTGTTAACCGCGGGCTTTTCGTGAGTTCTGCCTTTTACGGTGAGTCCTTTGACGCTTAAAATATTCCGGCCCGGCGGCGAGTCGGGTTTATATGCCGCGAACTCGACCTGCCTGCCTACCATCATCTCAGATAATTTTTTTGCGTCGGTTTGCGTGGTTTCGACCGTCCCAATCAAACGGCCCTTGCGCAGCACCGTGCATCTGTCCGCCGCGCGCATTATTTCGTTAAGCTTGTGGGTTATAAATAAAATCGACTTGCCTTCTGCCGCCAAGCCTTTCATGTTGATTATCAATTCGTCGATTTCCTGCGGCGTGAGCACCGCCGTTGGCTCGTCAAAAATAAGCACTTCGTTTTCTCTGTAAAGCATTTTTAAGATTTCTACGCGCTGCTGCATGCCGACCGTTATCGACGAAATGACTGCGTCCGGGTCTATTGACAGCCCATATTTTTCGGCGAGCTCGAGTACGCGCCTGCGGGATTTTTCCATACGCAAAAAACCGTGCTTTACCGTTTCTGCGCCCAGAACGATATTTTCAAGCACGGTAAAATTATGGACCAATTTAAAATGCTGATGAACCATCCCAATGCCGAGACGAGTCGCGTCTGTGGGCCCGTTGATGGAAACCGGTTTGCCGTTTTTTATTATCTGTCCGCTTTCGGGTTTATACATGCCGAACAGAACGCTCATAAGCGTGGACTTGCCGGCTCCGTTTTCGCCGAGCAGCGCATGAATTTCGCCGCGCTTCAAATCGAGGCTGATATTGTCGTTTGCAACGACGCCGGGAAAAATTTTTGTAATCCCGCGCATTTCGAT
>WRDG01000064.1 GCA_009783525.1 Defluviitaleaceae bacterium
ATTAGCGCATCCTGTGTGTTCGTGCCTCCGTAATAGCTCATCCGCTCTGTTTCAATGTAGTTGACAAGCTCACTGCGTTCCGCTTCCGAAGCGAGCGGCTTGTACGGGTAAATCAAGTGAACATTGCTTTCATATAAAATTACCCCGAGATGCTCTCCTATTTCTACGTCGCCTAAATATGAAACCAAAGCTTTTAATGCTTCATAATTTGGATCGTTGCTGTTCATCGAACCGGATATATCACAAACCAGAAATGTTCCTTGAAAATCTTCTATGCTTACTTCTTTGCCCCGTCCTGCAAAGTTGTACAAAAACTGTGTTCCGAACCCGATGATAAAAGCTATGGGTATAAAAATTAACCATGCTCTGAGGCTGTCTTTTGAAAACCTTCCTCGCCAATGCTGAACATAACCGCCCGAAGCGAGCGTTTCGGATACCATAATGACCATGCCGCACATTAATGCGGCAAAAACCATAAAAAGACCGGCTTGAAATATAAACGAAAGCTGGCTGATAAACCGCAGAAGCAACTCGCCTAATAAAAAAGCCAGCCCGCATCCAAATAAACCAATCAACAACAACGGTACATTGACCGTTTTATCTTTGATCATTTTTTTGCTCCTTAAACTAAATTATTTTGTACAGCATTTCTGTTATGGTTGGTTCGCTGATATTTATTTGATGGTACATGTAAACGATTGCAATATTTTCGTTATTGTCCAAAGCTTTTGATACAGACGTCGAATAACCTCCGAATGATTTAAACGACCTTAGCATCGGGTCCGACATCCCAAGCGAATGCTGCACGAGACTAAACGAAAAGCCTTCGATCAACAGATGCGGCTCAGAGAGCAATTCTTCCGCGGCTTGGTTAAACCGCGTACGTAATTGCTCTGCCGTATCGTTGATGAAGGCTTTACTTACAGGATCATTTAATAACGCGCCGAACCTTGCCGCCGTGGGTGCAAACAATGCGCGGCTAACTGCAGTTTCGTCGTCCGCGTAACGGAAAGTGCTTATATATTCGCGGATAGTTTTAAGCAAATATCGTTCCGCTTCGGGATTCGACTTGTACAGTAAATTTATTTTTTCGTACAGCGCTTGCGTAAATGCGTTTTCGGAATCTCGTTTTTCACGCAGTTTTGCGTAAAACTCATCGAGATGCTCTCGCTCTCTTGCCGCGGCTCGATCGATTTCGTCGAAAATTGCTTCGATCAACATTAATTCACAATCGTAACGCTCTGCATCCAGTTTGCGCGAAAAAAAATTTTTGTACATATACGAGTTGTACGCCCATATGTCTTCCGATTCGTAGCCGTTCGGTTTTGTTCCCGTATCGACCAATACCCCGCCCTGCTCCATAATAATCTGCGATTTCGAATGGCGCAGTAAGTCGAGCGCCTCGCCCATAATCACGATTCGCGCCTCGCCGATAGCTTCGTTTACGTTATTAGAAAAGTTTTCGAAAAAAAGATCGTACAACTGCCCTTCGTTTTCTTTTAGCTTTGCCATTTCCTGATGGAAACGAACCGATGCGTTCAATTGGATAAAATTTTTAACGCTTTCGACAAACGGTTGATTGTCGCGGTACTGTCCAGCGGGAGTAAAACCTCTGTCAAACGGTTTGTCCCAAATTAAATAACGAAACGCCTCTTCGCGGATTTTCGTGAAATTTTTATCGGTAAAGTTTTTAATAAACTCAGTAACTTCGTCCGCGCCGGCGCCGAGGCTGCCTTTTTTCCCCGCCTCTTCCAGCCTTCGCGAAGACAATTCGTAAAACAAATTAAATTCGCCCATCGAGCCTACCGCCGCGCGAATCAAATAAAATCCGTCCGACAAATTTGCGCGGCGAAGACGGTTTTCAACGAGATTTGCACATATGCCTTGTATATCGCCGTTTGAAAGCTCGTCGTGACGCAAATAAAAAACGCAAAGCCCGAACACCCCGATTATTGCGTTGATTGCGGTTTCCGCTTTTTTTGCGAGAATCTCACCCGAAACTACGACAATATCCATGGTCGTCGTATTCCATCTGCTTTTTACCGTTTCGAATTGTTCGATGAAAAACGGAACTCGCTCGAGGGAACCGGTAAGACATATAACCGTATTTTGCACGTTGACGCCAATTCCTGTTTTCATTGAGCGTGTCAGTTCGCTGCGCTTCGCCTTCATGCGTTCAATTATGTCGGTTCCGTTTGAATCCATAACGAGCACGTTATTACACGCGGACGGCACTTCGCTGACTATACCGTCAAACCCTTCGTCACATAAAAACACGACGATACCCATCGGTTCGGCCATGGTTTTGCCATTCGCGGAGCGTGCATAATCAAATGAAAATGCTGTCCGCGCCCTTCAACATATAAATTATGAATTTATTTACAGATCGTTCGACAAGATAAATTCATTTATCCGATCAAGTAAATATCGCTGCGAATCCGTAGCGCTTTCGCTTTCGTTTAATTGTTTCAACTCTTTTTTGAAACTATCTTTAAATACCGCAAACGTTTCTTTATCAAGCTTGTCGACGTCAAGCGCTTCGGCAAATTTTAAATCGACCGAATCCAAAATATCCTGTTTTTCGCGCAGTTTAATAAATTTTTCGTAAAAAGCGCATATAGGATATTTGTCCGCAAGCACACGCGAAAGCGTTTGCGCTTCGCCGTCTTTGTCCATATATTGGAACTGCTTGCCGTTAATCGTAAACACGCCGCATAAAAATCCTTTTGCGATAAGCTCCGCAACCTCAGCGGACGAGCTTACTTCTTTGATTATTTTTTCCACTTCCGCAACCATTTCGACCAAACTATCGAAAAACTTTTCTGTTTTTTGTAATTCCCGTTGAATGTTTAACGCTCGCGAATAAACTGTTACGACTTCGTGGTTAGGGTCTTCCCAATCGGGATGAACCGCACCGGAAAACTCTGACGGAATCATTCCAAAAAACATCCCGTAACGCTCTCTGATATTGTTAGGAGGCCTTTCGGTTCCGTTTACATACGAAACGAGTTCCTTTAATTTGTCCCTGTAACCTCTAAGCGTCGCAATAGGCAAAGTAGGTGTGATTTCACCCGGAGACATCGCTTTTTTTACGCCTTCAACGGTTAAATCAATAAGGCGTGTATACGAACACTTGCCTGTCGTACTGCTGCTGCGCAAAAGATTTTTATCGAACAGGCGCTTTACGTTTGATTTGCATGTCGATTCCCAGTCGCGGTCTTTGGTGCGCTGCGAATTGTCGGGACGCTGGTCTGCGGGTATCGGCGACGGAAGGTTCCGCCAATCCCAGAACTCGTCCATGTTACCTTTTTCTCGCGACAATTTGGTTCCGCTGACAAGCCTGAGCGACGAAGCGACATTCGCGGTACGCATAAAACTGTTAAATGCCGTTTCCGCTTCTTCAAGCTGTGAAGCCTCATACAATGCCGTAGCGCAGCCTATGGTCATAAACACCAAAGTTTCTTCGTTATCCGACGGAAAAGCCTGACGGTTTCTGTCTCCCCTTGAATATGTTTCCCATGCTTTTTTTATGTCTGCCATGCCGCTCATCGGGATGGCGCTGTAATATAATTTGCTTGCCCCGGCAGGATGCGTCGCAAACAACGGTGAGGCGTCGCGTTCCATTTCTTGGAACTTTGCCACCAAATATTCTTCGAGAGTTTTATTTTCTTTTGACGCAATCACTTCCAAATAATCTTTTAGGTTTCTTTGCGTCAGCACCTTGAATTTGTCCGCCACGAAATTTGCGAGAAACTTGTTTACATCGAGGCCCTGCAGCGATATGTCGTTTAAGTCGCCCGCCCGTTGGAAGCGGTTTAACTCTGCGTCTATCAAGTTCAAAAGGTCTGCCAGTAAATCCTGTACGAGCTGATCCTGTTCCGCTATACCCATGCCGTGTTTGTTTAGGGTTTCTTCTACAAGCAAAACAATATCGGGCAGTTCGATTATGTCCCATGAATATTCGGTTACATTCGCCTTTTGGGTCACTTCCACTTCGCTGTCGAACGTATTTATGTTTCGTTGGAACGTTGACGACAATGCGTCCAAAACCGCGTATGTCGACTTGTAAAGCGCATTTACGCGTCTTTGCAGCATGTCTCCCATTGCGTCGTACACTGCCATACAAGCATCGCACAGAAGCAAATCGCGCTGACTCGAATAATAACGGCGCATGGCTTCCGAATATTGCTGCACATGAGTTTTTTGCGTGATGAAAATCGCTTTTTTCCCGTTTTTGTATGTATTGTTCTTTTCCCGTTCCAAATCGTTTAATACATTTTCGATTCTGCTTTTTTCATTTTTTGCAGATTTTTTATAATTTTCGAGCATGGCGATCAAACCCGTATTCCCGTTTTGGATAAAAACATTTAAGTAGTAAGGCCCGCGGTTGGTATCGATGAAAATATCTTTAAAGGCCATGTTCATGGCTTCCAATTTTTCTTCGACAATTTTCATTTTTATTCCTTCGATTTGCTCGCCGACTTTTTCAAGGTGATGGATAAAAATCCGTTCAGCGTCGCTCTCGAACAAATCTTTGTATGTTCTGTCAGCCAAATCCGGCAGACGCAGCCCTATACCGGAAAACTTGGTGTCCATTAAGCGTTTGACCTGGTCGTATTCGACCGCGATTGTTTTGTCTGCGCAAAACTTCGGCAGATCTGCTGCTACTTGATCCGTAAAGGCGCGGTCGTACAATGTCTTGAAACGCCTGAACAACACGCATGCCAAGTATGTGTTAATAGCCGCAATAGGCAATTTCGCAACCGACGCCCCGCAAACGGTATAATCGAAACAAACGGGAAACGAACGCCCCTTGCGGCCTTCGTACAAACCATTTAAATAAATGTCCCTAATGCTCGATACGTTGGATTGGAATGATTGTATAAAATTATTTGTGGCTCCGGCTTCTTCTTTAAATGCAATCCATGCGCAGATAACTTCCGCGGCAACCGTGCTTGCTTGGTTTAACGCATCGACTACGAGCATGCCGTTTGAGTTTGTAGCCGTAAGCGGCCAGCAGCAATCGAACGGCGGCTTTTTTTCTTCCACGGCAAACCCTCCCGCGTATTGCTGGCGGAAAGTGTCGTCTCTTGCGATTATATTCATCCAATAATCGATTTCTTTTAACGCGGCAAACGCATTGGGCGGAATATAGCGCTTGGTACCGTCAGGCAGCGGTACGCTCGTGTTTATGTCAGGCATAAAAATAAACCCGTGAATGTTGTGCTGGACATTGCTTAAAATTTTACGAAGCATGTACGCTGTATCAAGCATCGTTCCGCTGCCGGTTCCTCCGCCTATCCCGGCCATAATGAAAACGTCGATGCGGGCGTTCGGATCACCCGTGCGTATTTTTTGGATGCTGTTTTCAAATTTGTTTACCATTGTATTTGACGAACTGAACAGCAGCGCCCGCGCCACTGCGCGTTTACCGCCCGCGCCGTCGCCGCGTACTGCGTAGCTGACGTCGTCATCAAGCCATTCTCTAATATAATCCGGTATCAAATCCCGTTTACGCGGGTCGAAATAATCTTCGTTTGCAGACAATTCAACCTTTTCGTCTTGGGTAAGCAGCATATAATCTTTGTCTGCGCGCGGGTTTGTCGTATCTGTATCAACTCCGAAAAAAGCGAAGTTTTTTTCAACGTTTTTATAACGCTGATATATGATCCGTTTAAGCCGCCTGAGCGCATGGCATCCTGTACCGCCGAGCCCTATAAACAAAGCGCGTTTAGCCGGTTCAAGCAATTGTGATTCGCCAATAAGGCCGTTGCCCACGGTAATGTCCAATTCTCTAAAGGCGTCTACCACCTGTTTTACGTCGGGTCCCTTTTCGGGCATCGTTAATCCTCCTTTATGTTGGTTCGCTTCGGTTTTTATCAGCTTCGCCCGTGAAATATTCCGGTGCGAAGAAAATTTTTATTCGCCGGTAATGTTAACTCTCGTTCTGTTTTCATTTGAAAATTCTATCGTAACGTAGCCCCGTCCTTCTTCGGTCAAACCGGGCAGCCCGTCAATTTTTCCTTCGCTTGAATAAATCCTTATGCGCTTATCTGCAGACGCTATAACAGTTCCTGTTTTTCTGCCTGCGAAAACCACTTTTGCGCAGGCGTCTTCAACTTCTTTGCCGCCGATGTCGCTTATCCGATAATATTGAAAAATTTCTGCAAGCGTCGTGTTTTTTACGCTGTTGCTGTAAAAAAAGCTGCCGGTTTCGACGCTTTCTGATATACCGTTTTCGTCCGAAATGTCTATGGAAAAAGCTCCCATAATTTGGTTGGTTCCTTTGATGCTGCTCCCGCCCAAAAGCTTAAGCACGACAAAAACCAGCAAGCCGAGAACTAAAGCCCCGCCGGCAATGATGCCCACCATTAGCCACGGAAAAGGTTCGCGCGGCGTAGCGGGCGGGCGCGGCGTCGGCGAATTTGCCGGCGAAGTCGGGTTAGCAGGCGCAGATGTGGGCGAACCCGCCGCAGGCGGACCTACCGACACGCCGAGCCAGTCGAGCGCTTCCCGTTCGAAATGCCTGTGGATTATGGTTGCTTTTACTTCGTATGTACCTTCTGCCAAATGATTTGCGTCGGCGGCGTAATGATCCCCGTTGCGCACGGCGTTTAAAGTTTGCGTGGTTCCGTCCTGGAATTTAACTTCGAAGAACACGCCGGTCACATTGTCGTATATGTCCAAATCCGAAACGCGCCCGACGTCGGTTGCAAGCCATGTGCGAAGCCACGCGCTGCCCTCGCTTACGTCAGGCCCGCCAGTGCCGTTGACTGCGTCCTGTGCGGCAATAAGCGTGTAGAGGTACGTGTAGTCCGTCGTGCCTTGCGTGCCGGCTTCGCCCCTAAGGGTTACGGTCCAGTTGCCTTTTTGCCTCGGCTGTATCAACTGAACGGTTGCGTATCTGTTCTGCACTTGGCTCATATAGACGCGGTTCGTATCGTTCATGACGTTTGTTCCGTCGGGCGCGGTAATTTTTTCGATTACGATCGTAGACGACGAAATCACGTTGAAGTTGGCGTTTAATATGTAAGAATCCGGTATCTGGATGATAAAATCCTGCTGCTGCCCGTCGAAAACAACAATGGTTCCCGAACCCGTGGCTTGTATAATTTGCTGATACACTTCGTTCATTGTCTGTTCGATTTGGTTCGCCTGCGAAATTTCTTTAAAAATTCCGTTTGTCATTTGTGCGGTTTCTTTTAGTATTGCGATGTCTTTGTCGGGTATAACATACGACGTCCGCTGATCGTTTAACGCGATTATATGGACGGGTATGCCCATTTCCGCCGCACGCCTGCGTATATAATCCCTTTCGTTTTCAAGCTCGGACATTTGGCGGACGGGATCTTCCATGCCGTCGGTAAACAAGACCACTACCTGCCTGTTGCCAACCTTTGCAGAATCCTGAAATTCTTTTAATGCGCGGTCTACTGCTCGCACGGTATCGGTTCGCGCGCCGTTTTGCGAATAATCCCTTGATATAGCCGCCTTAAGATTGCTGATTAAACTTTCGTTTGTAAGATGCTGAAGCGGCAGGACATGATTGATTTCGCCGGCAAACATGACCACGCCGAAACGGGTCGTGTCCTTGTTGAACTGGTCGATTAAAAGATTAGTGCCGGAAATCGTAAATTTATCCGGATCGGTCCATCTCATGGAACCGCTGCAATCGAGCACGATAATGACGTCGACTCCCACATCGGACGCCTGCAGCGTATGCGCGGGGAACACGCCCGCCAAAACTGAAACGATCATTGCGAAGCAAAAAAATTTAATTATTTTTTTTCGAATTAATTCCATGTTAAGCGTCATTGTCCTTTCGGTGAGCGAGCCGTTAACCGTATTAGGTTTTATAAAAAGACCCGCGTTTTTTAATTTTCATATAAATTAAAGTATCACATGTGCATTTGCGAATCAAGAATTAATTTATATACGTTCGTGTAAATTTTTACGTTTATTATTTTTCCGAGCCTCAAAAAAAATCCTTGCCTTTTTTTTGACGCTTCTCTCAAAAAAAAACGGCCATCTCTTCTTGGCCGTTTTTTTGTCTCAAGGACTATCACCACTTTTTGTTGTCTGATACCAAAGTTAAGTCACTCGCAAAATTTTACAAATAATAATGAACCTTCCTTTACGGCAAGAAGGGTTCAAGCAGCTCCTGCAGCTGCAAAGCGACATGGCTTGCATTGATTTCACCTAAATAAAAATTATCGAAGATTTCGTCAAGTTTTTCGTTGATTACGGGGTTGATGGTGTTTTGTAGAAAATTAATGTTTATCGGTGCATCTGCCAATTGGCTAATTATATCTTCCAATTCATCAAGCAGTTCCCTTACGTCGGGTATGGCGTTAAACCTGTCAAGAGAATAACTGTTTTTCGCAATTTCTGCCGTCATCACAAGCAATTGGTTGTACGCAACCGATTTTTTTACCGATAGCCTGTCGTGTGAAGGAGGTTCGTCGAGCATAATGTATTCACCGGGGACAAGGTCTATGTAATACGGGTAGGATACCGCCGCAGTGATATATTTTAAAAATTCCCACGCCAATTCTTTTTCCGCCGACTCTTCCATAATACACCAGCCCTCGACGTCTTCAAGTAATATTTGCCCGGATAAGTCGTTTAAAAATTTCGGTTCATGGAAAAAAAAGCCATCGTATTTTTCTGTCGGCAATAGGAACTGAACATAATTTATGGCCGTTCTGTTGAACAAATATGTTTCGCTGTTTTTTTCCAACGCTTTTTTTGTAAGGAAATTCCTTTGCATCAATTCAAGTTGCGACGCTTGCTGCAATAAATACGCTTTGTCAAACAATAGTGGGTTTGCCGCTTTAAACGACCTCTCCATTGCGTTTATGAACAGATCGTTTTCAAAATCGCATATACTCTTTTTCATATCGAAAAAACCGCAGAATAAATCCATCGCCATATCTTTCGGCAAAAAACCTTCGTAAAAATAAAAATCCGGAGTTTGCTCCCACAGTGCAAGCATGTTAAAGGCATTAACACTTTGTTCTTCGGAATGAAGCTGTTTTAAATACTCGGGTGCGCTATCGTTTATGGTCATTACGTTGTTTTTAAAAAACCGCGGGTATACAGGCAATTTGTTGTTAACAGACAACGCTTCAAAAATATTGTAGAAATAATCGGTTAAAACAAAGTCAAGGTCGGCGTACATCAACTCGTATATGTCTGTAAAACGGTTTTCGATTTTTTTATCAAAAATTTTCATCAGGTCTGCAAGCATAATAATGTCCGGCGGGTTAAGCGCTTCGTCGGAGTCCGGGTCGTAAAATAAATTATCTATGTATTCTGTATACAATGTTGGGTGGTAAAAGTTAAGCTCATTAATTGAAACATGGGGATACAGCTCGGTGAAGCTGTTTATCAACCTTGTCAGCATTGTATGCTCGCGTGTTCTGTCGCCTGTGCCGAGGTAATAATTTACTAACACCAGCTTCCTTTCCCCGTTATCCGGGTTAAGCACGTCCGGCCGCGCAAGCTCAATATTAGGCGGCATATCGGTTTCGCTTTCTGGTTTGCCCGTTGGCTCGCTGCCGCCAATAGTCCCGCCGTTATTACCCTCTGCGCTTCCGTCTTTATCGGGCGCTTCTTTTTTTCCGCATGCCGAAAGCAAAATTATCACGCAAATAAATAAACAAAATATTTTTTTCATGTCGTCACCCCTTAATGTACCTACAATATAATCAAACAGTAAAACATGCAATAAAAAGCCCCCGTAATTAAACGGGGGTTTGTTTTTCAATTGACAGGACATGAAACTGCACAGGGGTGAACCTACTCCCGACTTAAGCAACA
>WRDG01000065.1 GCA_009783525.1 Defluviitaleaceae bacterium
AATGTATATATGAGATGCTTTACGGTATCGGTAATATCAACACTTTTTATTTGACTAAAAATTTCGTCGATTAAACGGCAATATCGTTTTTTTCGTATATTTCAAGTTCCGACAACGAAACAAGCGAAGATGAAACAGTAAGGGTATCTTCCGGTTCCGAATCAAGATTTTCATTCTTTTCCTGTTCGAGATTATGCGTATTAAAATTTCCGGCTTCGGATTCATCGCCAGCATAATCATTTGCATTTACACACGATGCAAACACCGAAACCGTAATTAACATTGCAAATATCGTTGTTGGCTTTGGCTTCATTTTTTTACCTCCCGGTGTATAAACAAATAAATAATGTCAACGTTCGAGTAGATTTGAAAAAAATAGCAATTTTCTTTGCAAGTGATTGCACTAAAAAATTTCGGTCATGGAACGTATCTTCGGTTTTTTTACAAAATTACAATCAATACTGCCGTAAATGTTAAATTGTTCGTCAAATGCGTAAAAATGAACACAAAATGCAAAAACCTTTACAATCCCGCAGCGCATTGCCGCTTGCAGCCTCCCGTAATTTATCGTGAAGGGCTCCTCAATAAGCATAATCATTTACCGCGCCGTAAAACGCTTTTATGTTTTCGACGGGCACGTCGGGGTTTATCGTGTTTGCGGTAAAGAAGATAAGGTCGGCCTTGTCTTTGCATACGTCTGCGTAATATTTTACCTTTGCGCGTATTTCTGCCGGCGTCATTACAGGCAGCTCGGTCGTGACGGAAATGGGACCCATGATCAAAAGTTTTTCGCCGCCGCGTGCGCGGAGGTTTACTATTTCTTCGATGTGCATGCCGCATTCCGGTTGGAAGCCCTGGAAACCCTTAATGCCGCAGTCCAAAAGCATGGGGAGCATGGGGCGAATGTCGCCGTCGCAATGCCACACGGGCTTGCAGCCCGCCTCAAGCAGCGGTATGAGCCCCCGCGCCAACTCCGGCGCGTAATGTTCGCGCATAAAAGACATCGAGATCATGGGACCGCGCTGCGTGCAAATGTCTTCGCCCAAAAGCACCGCCTTGGGCATCAAGCCGTCCGTTACCGCCCGCGCGGTAAGCTTTGAATAAAACAGGCCCGAAACGCCGCCCAAACGGCACAGCTTCGCGCCGAGGTCCGGACGCAGGCCTACAAGCAAAAAAAAGTTTTCGTAGCCGTATTCGCCGTACCATGTGATCCGAGCACCCGCGCTCCAATTGGCGGGCATGTAAGCCATGTCGCCGCATATTTTTTTCATGTCGGCGAACTCTTTTTTTAAGCCGTTGTAACATGCGTCAAAGTCGAACTGCTTTGCATATTCTTCCGCGTCCGGAAGGCCTTCCGCAATCCGCACGGCCTCCTCAAAACTTTTGCCCGTGTCAGACTTTAGATAATTTTCTTTGTTTTGGTTGCGGTACGTGTCTAAATCCTTTGTTGTAAACACGCCTATCAAGCCGTCCGCGCCGAGCTTTTCGTATGCCGAAACGGCTACGCGGCGCGGGTCGCGCAAATAATCCGCTTCTGCCGCGCCGGAAATTTCTACGAGCGCGCGGGGGTGGGCGATCCAACCGCCAAGCACGGGCGGTCTGTCCGGTAATTTGCCCGCGATAACGGCTTCAATTCTCTCGGTTTTTGTCATGGAAATGTCCTCTCTGTTATTCCGAAGCAAGATTTTTCATTTCGGCGGAAATCCGTACGTGGTAGGGGCTCGGCATCGCGCCTTCAAGCAGCTTGTCGTCCGTTTGTGCCATCCATTTTGCCAGCCGCTTTTTAAACTCCTTGCAAATATCCGCAAAGCCGGGTTCGTTTGCAAGGTTTTTTGTTTCGTTCGGGTCGTTTGCGAGGTCGTAAAGCTCCTCGCGGCTGTTTTTGCTGTACGGAAACCTAAACCAATTGTAACGCGGCGCTGTCGCAACCCTGACGTCGTACAGCGTTTGCGCGTCAAAGTTGACAATATATTTATACCTGTCTGTTCGGATCCCGCGCATTGGGTCGTAGTTGTCGTGATAAGTTTTTTCTAAAAAAACGGCGTCGCGTATCGGTTCGGAGCTTGCTTGACATAGCAGCGCATGTAAAAAACTGATCCCGGCCGTGCCGGCGGGCGCGGAAATTCCGCAGGCGTCAAGCACCGTTGCGTAAACGTCAACATGGCTTGCGAGCAAGCCGCAGCGCACGCCTTTCTGCCAGCATCCCGCTCCGTAACGCATAAAAAGACCGACCTCGACTCCGGGGTCAAACAAGGTTCCCTTTGCTCTCGGGTAGTCCAAACCGTGGTCGGTTGTAATCACAAATATCGTTTCATCCGTAAGGCCGTGCTTGCCGAAAACGTCCATTATCATTCCCAAGCCCCTGTCGAGCTGGTTTGAGCAGCCCTGCATGTATTTTGTTTCGTTGTCTATGTCGGGGCTGTCTATTAGGTAAGGGGCTTTCCATACGCCTTTTTCGCCGTACGGTTCGCAATAATTTTCCCAGTCGCGGTGCGTTTCGGCACAGACGATCTGCATGTAAAAAGGCGTTTTTGTTCCGGCGCCGGGGTTATTGCCGAGCCAATTTTCTATAGCGCCCGCGGAAAGCAAAACCGAATCCTGTATGTTGCCCGAGCCGTAGTCGTTTATGTGTTCCGCAAAGCCGACGGACGCGGGGTTTACCGTTTCGTGCGCGTACACGCCGCACAAAACTGTTTTATAGCCCTGCAAAGAAAAAACCGACGCGAGGTGCCTGTCCTTTTCAATCATGTCCCAGCGGCCGAGCGTGTCGCCGGGCAGACCGTTCATTCCGTTTTGATGCGGGTACCTACCCGTGGTAAGCGCGGAACGCGCAGGCGAACAGAGCGGCGTCGTGCAAAAGCATCTGTCGAACGTGACTGCCTCGGCGGCGAATTTTTCAAAATTTGGGTTGTCCACTGTTTTTATTCCGTAGGGCGAATAAAACTTTCCTGTGTCGTGCGAAATTAAAAAAACCACGTTAGGCTTTTTCATAGGCGCTGCCCCTCCGTTTATTTAGTGAACTTCTATAAATCCGGTTGAAGCGATTTTTAATCCTTTCGAACGAACCAACGAAGGATTAATGATTGAACGAAAAGGATTTTATAAAAGTTCCTTTTATTTGCGTTTGCTGTTATTAATAAAGCCGGATTTTACAGAAGCTCTCTGTTGTTAAACCCGGCGGCGATACCGACGTTGTAAATCTTTCGGCACTATTAGTGAGTCTATTAACACAACCGCATAAAACTGTCAAATTAACCGTATTACTTATTTGAACACACGTTGACACAACGTTGAAATATTTTTACGGATCAAAATCTGTTCAGCCGGGTTTATTGAGGTCATTAAATTTTTATTGTTCGATTTTGCGCTTCGAAAATTCTTTACTACCGGAATTAATTTCGCGCAAAACCGAATTATTCATTGTTTTTTTTAAAATGGCCGCTGTGCAAACAACCGTCGAATACATATATAATGTGTACAAATTATTAATTGGAGCGAAAAAGATGGAGCTGCTTTACAAGCCCGATTGGGAAAAAACGAAGGAGCGCCTGCTCGCGTGGTGGGAGGGCGAAATAACCGACCGCTGCGTGATAGGCGTCACCGCAAAAAAAAATGACGCGCCGCATTCGGAGTGGCCGAAGGTGCCGGAAAAAACGGAAGACCGCTGGTTCGACTACGAATACATAAAAAATGTGAACGAGCATGTAATGAGGCGCACATTTTACGGAGGCGAGTCGCTTCCTATTTGGAACGCGGGCTATCCCGGATGGGGGATGCTGCAGACATACCTCGGCACGCCGATCAAGCTCGCGGAAGACACAGGCTGGCATTTCCCAATTTTAGCGGACGGAAACCTGACGGATTACGATTACAACGACTATACTCTGGACCCGGACAACGAATGGTGGAAGTTTTCGCGGGACACGATACGTTTTGCAGTGAGCGAGGCGCGCGGCAAATCGCTGCCGGGCCTGCAGGATTTGGGCTACAGCGGAGACTCTCTCGCCTCAATGCGCGGCAACGAGAACCTGCTGCGGGATCTTATCGACTGTCCGGAATATGTGCGCGAATTCGACATGCACCTGGTTAAAATTTTTACACAGGTTTACGCCGCGCTTTATGAAATAATCCGCGAGGGGGCGGAAGGTTCGACCTCATGGTTCGACCTGTGGTATCCGGGCAAGTTTTATCCTACGCAAAACGATTTTTCTTATATGGTTTCGCCTGCGATGTTCGAGGATATTTTCATCCCTTCGATTGAAGCGCAGGCTTCTTTTTTGGACAGGACTGTCTACCATGTGGACGGCGTGCCCGCGTTTGCTCATGTGCCGGCGATCTGCGAGCTGCCGCGCATACAGGCGCTGCAGATACTGCCCGGCGCGGGCGGCCGAAACCCGCTTTATTACATGGACACGTTAAAATACGTGCAGGCAAAGGGAAAAAATCTGCACATAGGAATACCGCCCGGAGACGTCGAAACGGCTCTGACGGAGCTTTCGGCCAAGGGGCTGTACATTGCGACATGGGCCGGCAGCGAGGACGAGGCGCGGCAAATAATTAAAACTGCGGAAAAATATACAAGGGAATAAAAAATCAAAACGAAAGGCGCGGGCCGTTTGTTAAACGGAGCGTATCGGTCGCAAAAAAAATGAGCTGGACGAAAAAGGACAGGGTGCTTGCGGCGCTGTCCGGCGAGAAGCCCGACAGGTACCCGATATTCGACTACATGATAAACGACGCGCTGTTCGCGCATTATTTGGGGCGCAGCATCGTGCCCGGCGAGCAGGAGGCGATACTCCGCGCAACGTCGAATTGCCTCGACCTATGCCACCCGATGCCGCAGGCGTACGAGCCCAAGGATGAAATATTTGCGGACGGCACCCGCCGCGTGACGGAGCGCTGGATGGCGTGGAATATTTATCCGGTCCGCAGCCGCAGGCAAATGAAAAAATATTTGACGGAAGAAATCGAACGCCTCGAAGCCGGGGAGCACTGGCTGTTTGCGGATTTCGCGGAGAGCTGGCGGAAAGAGTCGGAGGCAAGGCATGCTTGGGCACAGGATATGGTTTACATCGACCTCGGTTTGTGGGCGCCGCTTTTGCCCGGCAAAAATTTTGAGGAAGAGGCGATGTTCCTTTCGGATTTTAA
The DNA here is from genome assembly GCA_009783525.1 of Defluviitaleaceae bacterium. Lineage (GTDB taxonomy): Bacteria > Bacillota > Clostridia > Lachnospirales > WQUN01 > WRDG01. The sequence goes on from WRDG01000065.1 coordinate 5,149, forward strand.
GGCGCTGTGCAAGCGGTGGAACAGGCTCATGAACGCCGCGGTGCTTGCAATGGCGGAAAAGCGCGCAAACGTTTCGCCGTCGCCCGTCGCCATCATTTGGAACGACATCGCAATGAAAGGCAATTTAATTTATCCGCCCGAGCTGCTTGAAGAATTTTTTTTACCCGGTTTGGAAGAAATGATCTCGATGCTTCATTCGAAAAATATAAAAGCCGTGTTTCATTCGGACGGGAACGTGACAAAAATTTTGGACCGTCTTGCCGACTGCGGGATAGACGGCTTTAACCCGCTCGAGATTTCTGCGGGGATGGAAGCCTCGCATTTTTTTGAAAAATACGGAAAAAAAGTTACGCTGGTAGGCGGGATGGACGCGGTGGGCGTGCTTGCGCTCGGCAGCCCAAAAAACGCGGCGGCTGCGGCAAAAAAACTGATGCGCGAAGCGGAGGGCTGCGGGCGTCTGATATTAGGCTCGTCGTCCGGGCAGCTCGACAACAGCATGCCGCTTGAAAACATTTTGGCATATTTCAATGCCGTTTGGGAAAATTGACGGGCATAAAGAGGGATACCGATGGTTAAAATAAGTCTCATAGGCGCGGGGAGCGGCTGCTTTTCGATAGGGTTAGTGCGCGAGCTTTGCGCCTCAAAATATTTGGCGGGCAGCACCGTGAGCCTCATGGATATAAACGCGGAGCGGCTCGACGCGGTTTACGGGCTGTGCCTGCGTTACACCAAGGAAATAAGCGGGACGCTGCGCTTCGAAAAAACGCTTGACCGCGCAGAATCGCTCAAGGGCGCGGACTTTATTATCAACACCGCGCTCACCGCGCCGCACAAGCGTCTGACAGACGGCTGGGAGATAGCGGACCGTTACGGTTTCAAATTCGGCGGCAGCTACCACATCAAGTACGATGAGGCGTTTTGGATAAATTTTTACCAGTTTAAATTTTTTGAATCGCTTACGCGCGACATACTCGAGCATTGCCCTAAGGCGTGGCACCTGATGGTGGCGAACCCCGTTTTTTCTGGCACGACGCTTTTGATGCGCAAATATCCGGACGTGAAGATGGCCGGGCTCTGCCACGGCTACGCGCACGCCAAGCGCATAGCGGAAAAATTGGGCTGCGCCAGCGGCGATAGCTTTACGTATCAAATTAACGGGCCCAACCATTTCGTATGGTTAAACAAGGCGCACATAAGGGACAAAAATTTTTTTGGCGTGCTGGACGAATGGCTGCAAAAAAACGGCCGGACGCCTTATGACTGGAACATTTGGCCGTTTTCGCTAAAGCACAAAGATTTTTACGCGAGGCACGGAGTGGTCGGGATAGGCGACACGTTAAACTGGACGGGCGCGTGCTGGCCGTGGTTTTATCATACCGACGACGAAACGGAAAAAGAATTTTGCGGCTTCGCGCCGATGGACGGCTGGAACGGATATTTTAACGGCGTAAAAAATGCCGCGGAAAGTATTATAGGGCTTGCCAAGGACACGGACCGTTCGGTAAGCGAATTTTTGGGCGCGGTAGGCACGGACGACCTTATGGTGCCGCTCGTGGAATCGCTCGCTTGCAACGTGCCGAGGCTTATGTACGTCAATTTATTAAACAAGGGCGGGCTCGCGCCCGGCATACCGGAAGACATTGCGGTAGAAATTCAAGCGTTGTGCCAACGCGACGAGATACGCCCGATCGCAGGCGACCCGCTGCCCAAAGACATGATCGCATACGTGCTGCGCGACCGCGTGGGCCCGGTCGAGATGGAGCTTGCGGCGTACAACGAAGGCAGGCTGAGCATGCTCGAAGAGCTTGTGCTTATGGACAAGTGGGCGGTTTCGGTCAAACAGGCGCGGGATTTTATCAAAGAAATACTCGACCTGCCGTATCACGCCGAAATGAAAGCGCATTATAAATAATCTGTTAAAAACTTTTGAAGTATCGTACAGATTGCATGTTTTTTTTGCATAAGGGAGCTTTTGCAAACGCTCTCTTTTTTTATGCAGCCGCGTGATGCGTGGGTTATCCGAACGCCGCTTCGACCATCGCCTTAAAATTTTCCGCCTTGACGTAAGGGGGAAGAGTATTGCTGCTGCCGACACAGTAGCCGCCGTTTGAACCGAGGCTTGATATGCGGCTTTGCACGGCTTCTTTAATTTGATCGGGTTCACCCTGCGCGAGCAGATCGACGTCCACGTTGCCGATCAAGCAAAAGCGGCGCCCCTGCTTCGCCTTAACCTCTTGCGCATCCATCGACTTGGGTTCTAGCGGGTGTATCGCATTGACGCCCATTTTGTAAAAGTCGTCGAAAAGATCCCATAAAAATCCGTCCGAATGGTAAATGAACGGTACGCCGAGCTCGCGGGCGAGATTTCCTATTTTTTTGACCCAGGGGAACAGATGCTTCCTGTAGACGTCCGGGTTTACGAACGTGCCCGTGTTAAAAGCGAGGTCGTCCGCGTACCACAGTCCGCCTATTTTATTGCCGACGGCGAGAGCGGCGCGTTCGTTTATTTCGCAAACCGCTTTGCCTATCTGCCTAAACAACTCCGCGACAAGCTCCTCGTCTTCAAACAGGCTGTTGCAAAAATGTGTGAAGCCCATGTTTTCCCATACATAAGTGAAGATGTCGTGGCTTAAAATAATTATTTTCATGCAGATCGGCATGAGCGCCGCCATCTCTTCCATGTTCCCGTAGTTGACCCTGTGCGCCAAGTCCCACGGCCATTCGTTTTTGTTTAGGTCGTCCATTGTCCGGATACGGCCCGTGCCTTCGATCTGATGTTTGCCGCTCACGTTGAAGTTATAGAACGGCCACGTGCAAACGAAGTCGTAGCCCGCCGCGATAAAAAAATCGAGTTCGTCGGCGGGCAGGACGCGCCGTTCTTCTTTACCGCAGCTGATCCAAATTTTTTCCCTTGTCTTTTTACCGAGCGTCGCGTCCATCAGATGCTTCGAAAATGAAAAATCGCAAAGCGGCGGCCTGTCCGCCTTTTTTTTGAGCGTCAATGTGTCGCGGAGGCGTTCGTAGCAGGGATCCGGTTTAATGTTTATATACGGCACGGCACTTTTCCTTTCGGCTTATTTTATTTTTTTTTGGTTTTATAAAAATTAACTGTATTAATTAATATTGTTGCCTGTTTAACAATACTGTAATATTATGCGATTGTTTGTACATTTTGTAAAAGGGGTAAATAATTTGAAAAGCATGTCTACCAAGCAGTTGACCACCCTTGCAATGATCGCGGCCGTAGCGTACGCGCTGATGTTTTTCGGGCGGATCCCCGTCATATCCATACCCGGCCTCACGCTTAAATACGACCCGAAGGATATAGTGCTTGTTATAGGCGGCTTCCTGTTCGGGCCGCTGCCCGCTTTTTTAACGGCGGCAGTAGTCGCTTTAATTGAAATGGTAACCGCAAGTGAAACCGGGCCCGTAGGCATGATAATGAATCTGCTTTCAAGCGCGGTGTTCGTATGCACGGCTTCGGCTATATATAAAATAAAAAAGTCGATAATAAGCGCGTGCATAGGATTGGCGGCGGCCTGCATTGCCACTACGACCGTCATGCTCCTGTGGAACTACCTGATAACCCCCATATATGTAAATGTCCCGCGTGAGGTTGTGGCGGGGATGCTTATACCGTATTTTTTACCGTTTAACATGATAAAGAGCGGCCTCAACGCCGGGATCGCCATGCTGCTGTACAAGCCCGTTTCGGTCACGCTCCGCAAGATGACCGTAATCGAAAAGGATCAAACCGGCGGCAAAACGATTTTCAACATCGGCGGAATAATTATTTCGGTTTTCGTTATAGTTACATGCGTGCTGTTTATATTGGCGTACCAGGGGAAAATATAATTGAAAAATAATTTAAAGTGAAAGGCGCGGCGTTTTTTTCATTATAGTTTTGCGGCGCGATCGAAAAAATGGGCAGAGAAAGAATCGTAAAAATATTGAAGCAAATAGAGGCGGGCGAGCTGACTGCGGACGCCGCGCTCACCGCGCTGCGCATGGAGCCGTTTGAAGACCTCGGCTACGCCAAGCTCGACCATCACAGGGAGCTTCGGCAGGGAGTCGCGGAGGTTATCTACGGCGAAACGAAAACCCCGGAGCAAATTATGGGCATCGTTTCCGCAATGAGGCATGACGGGCCGGTTCTTATCACGCGCATGGCTTTTGAAGCAGCGGAGCATTTAAAAACGAAGTTTGAAATTAAATACGACCCGCTTTCTCGTGTTTGCATAATAGGCGACATGCCGGAGCCGAACGGCATCGGCAATGTCGTTGTGGCTACGGGAGGCACATGCGACATGGCAGTCGCGGAAGAGGCGTCGCTTACCGCAGAGGTTTTGGGCAACAAGGTAATAAGACTTTACGACGTGGGTGTTGCGGGCCTGCACAGGCTGCTGTCCAACCTCGATAAAATTATGGAGGCCAGAGTCATAGTGGCCATCGCGGGCATGGAAGGCGCATTGGCAAGCGTCGTTGGCGGCCTTGCGGACTGCCCCGTAATAGGCGTGCCCACGAGCGTCGGCTACGGCGCGGCGTTTAACGGGCTTTCGGCGCTGCTTACAATGCTTAACTCGTGCGCGAGCGGGGTGTGCGTTGTAAACATCGACAACGGTTTCGGCGCCGGATTTTTGGCGAGCATGATAAACCACCAATAAAAA
>WRDG01000066.1 GCA_009783525.1 Defluviitaleaceae bacterium
ATATTTATTATGACGTAAATTTATTTGATGAAGCTATTATTAATGGCGCATCATGGTTAATATCAGTAATGCAGCCCGATGCAATAAATATATACAACTACAAAGAAAAATATTCTGACGGAACTATTATATATGAAAAAATGTTGTCATTAGGCGATCGTGATGTAAAAGCGATGATAATTGAACGAGGTACAGATGCACCGGGTGTTGTAAATATCTTTTTTGTTTACGATGATGTATTAATCAATACATATGGAAATACATTAGAGTATTACGAGCGCATCCTACCCAACCTAACCTTCCACGAGGTCTCCCTCCTTTCCGGCAAGCCCCTGCGCGAAACCCCGGGCCGTTACGGCACGCCGTACAGTACGCGGGAGTATCGTTTGGCGGAAGGCGTCGAGCTGCACACATACGAGGACGAGCTGGCTTTTTACGAACAGTACGGGATCGTTAATGAAGATGTGACGGATGAAAATGAAACGGAAAATTTTAACGAGAATGAAGACAATGGCAGCGGAAACAATAACGAAAACAATAACGAAAACAATAACTCAAACGATGCCAATTCAACCGAGGCAAATGAAGATTGAACTAACAGCCCATGCATATGCATGGGCTGTTGTTATAGTCGCTTTTTGCTAATACCAAAACCGGTTGTCATCTTTTTTCAAAAATTGCAGCGAAAAACATAAGCAGCAGTTTTACCGAACGCCGGCAAAAAATACTACGCGCGGTGGACGGCAAACACGGTAATTGTCACGTTCGACACCAACTACGGCACCAGCCCGCAGCAGACGGCTGCGTCCTATACCGTCGGCGGCAAGTACGATCCGCTGCCTACGCCCGCTCCGCCGGTGCAGGGGCTCGTGTTCGACGGATGGTACACGACTACGGAAAGCTCGGGCGGGGTTCATGTGAACAAAGACACAGACATCGCCGCGCACGGCCTCATGCTGTTCGCCCGGTGGAAGGTTCCTGTTACGTTTATAAACAACGTTGGCCAGCATATGAACGTTAAAACGGAATACAAGGTGATCGGCGATTTTTACGGCAGCCTCGACTATCCGTATGCACAGGGCTACAATTTCCTCGGCTGGTACCCCGGCCAAAACGGCAACGGCGCGCAGCTGCAGGAAACGCACACAGTAACCGAGAACGTGACAGTGTACTATGCAAAATGGGGGTATTACACTGCAACCGTAGCCAACTATTTCGACATTGGCTACGGCGTGTTGAACGGCAACGAGTACCTCGAACCGGAAGACGAGGAGCAGTCTAGATGGTTCATAAGCAACTACATCAATAATGTGGCAAACAGATACAAGGACCCCGGCATGATAGGCGTGCACCTTACATACCCTACGCCCGCGCTGCTTATGTCGAGCGCGGATTTGTGCAAGAACAGCAGCGTGACAAACCAGAACCTGAATGAACTTTGCGAACACAACACACTGTGCTACGACTGCCACTTGGTTGGAGAGTACTGCGGCAGTATGGTATGTCCCAATCCGAACAATGAAGCTATTGTATGCACTTATATACAGCATATGGCGGAGCATTTCCACGAAAGCATACCGGCGCCGGCAAACAACCGGATCATGCGCGTGCTGTGGTCGGGTAACCGTACCGAATCGGTGAGCGAATCCGGTGAAACGGAAAAAAACAGAAGCTATTCATGGTCTTCAATGGGTCATGTGCCGCCGCTGGTTACCATGATGCTTACTGCCGATGTAGTGGAAAAAAAGCTGAACAGGTACACCTATTCATCCGGCGTGCTTATGCATGAGCTTAATCATTTTTTGGGGGCGCATGACCATTATCATGAGGTTGAAATAAAAGGTGACGATGAATCATGTATAAATAAATATTTTTGCTCAAAATGCAATAAAAATAATTATTATCAAACAACATGCATAATGTACAATTCAAGACAAAGCATAAACAACAATCCGCATAACATTATTTGTTTACCGTGCAAAGACGACATGATTAATTATCTTGACAACTATTTTTATTAGTGTAAGGAGTAATAAGTATGAATAAAAAAGCGTTTTCGTACATATTTTTGTTTATATACATAATTACATTTATTTCATGCGGTAAAAATGCAGATATCAACGATGATAAAAGTGAATATACATTAATTACACCTACTCCTGTTAATCAAAGCATAAGCAGCGAAACGGGAAATAATTCATATACCGCTGCAGATGCAGCTGATAATAATTTATTTACTTCGCACCACTATAAATCATTTCATGAATTCATTATTGGGTTACGTGATTTTGATACAGAAGATCTTGAAATAATTAGTAACATAGAAGAAAGCGATATAAACAAGAAAATCAACAACACATATGTTACAAAAAACGAAAATAAATACGGGATATTTAATAATGTAAGACTTGTAATATTAAAAAATAAATCTTTATTATTACCATATTATAAAGGCGACACTGTATATAATACAGATATCGTCAATCTACCATTTATTTTTGATGAGTCTGCATATTGTGATAAACCGCGAATATGGTATAGAGGTGTAATAAATAACCAAGTAATGATATTTTATATAATGATATTCGACCAACCATTAGTACATGAAGCAAACAGATACGGCGCTTCATGGCTAATAAATAAACTAAGTCCTACTGCGTTAAATGTACATACATATAAAAACTATTACAAAAACGAGACATTTATGTATAATAAACAAATTAAGCTTGGAGATAGAGATGCAAATGCGATGATAATTGACAGAAATAAAACAGGGAGTACTCGCATAGGAATATATTTTGTATACGAGAATATGCTGGTAGGAATATTTGAGGAAGCAGAATTGATATACAGCATCCTACCCAACCTAACCTTCCACGAGGTCTCCCTCCTTTCCGGCAAGCCCCTGCGCGAAACCCCGGGCCGTTACGGCACGCCATACAGTACGCGTGAGTATCGTTTGGCGGAAGGCGTCATTCTGCACACATATGAAGACGAGCTGGCGTTTTACGAACAGTACGGGATCGTTAATGAAGATGTGGCGGACGAAAATTAAAAAGAAATAAATGAAAATGAAATAACGGCTCATATATATTTTTTTGAGCCGCTATTTTTTTTATCGGACGCTTGACAAAAAAAATCGCCGCGTTGTATCATCACGGCAACTTAATATTTGCAGACGACGGAAAAAATTTTTTTGCTCCCGTTATTATGTGCGCAAAATAATTTTGGGAATCAGGTGCGAATCCTGAACAGTCCTGCTGCCGTATCGACTGAGCGGCGCTTCACTCCCGGCAAACTGCCGGGAAGCCATTGGGAAATTTCCCGAGAAGGCGAAGCGTGCGCGATGAAGTCCGAGTCGGAAGACCTGCCTCGTCTTAAAACGGCTTGCTTGGAGTTTCTTCTTTGCACAGAAACTCCTTTGGAGTTTCTTCCTTGCACAGAAACTCCCGCCGTTACCGTAGCGAATCCACAGAGTATGGATCGGTATGGGTTTTATCGGAGTCCCCTGCAAAATTTTTGTGCCGCTTTCGCGGCGCGCGGGTAAAGATAGAATACCGTTCCCGGCCTGATCGCTACAGGCCGGTTTTTTATTTTTAGTCGGGAGGCGATTGTGTTGGGCATGGGCAATGTTCATGTGTACACGGGAAACGGTAAGGGGAAGACGACTGCGATGCTCGGGCTCGCGCTGCGGGCTGCGGGCGCGGGCTTGAAAGTTTACATCGGGCAGTTCATGAAGAGCGGCGAGTACAGCGAGGTAGCTGCAATCCGTAAATATTTGCCGTGCGTAAAAATCGAGCAGTACGGTTCGGGCAGGCCGTGCTTAGCGGAAATTAACGACGAAGACAGGGCGGCGGCAAAAAACGGGATGTTAAAAGCCCGCGAGGCGGCGCGTGAAGGTTTCGACGTGGTCATGCTGGACGAGATCCATTACGCGGTCCACGCGGGGCTGGTATCGGTCGATGAAACGCTCGAGTTAATTAAAATGAAGCCGCCGTCGGTCGAAATGGTTTTGACCGGAAGATATGCCGCAGACGAAATAATCGAGGCGGCGGACCTCGTTTCCGAAATAAACGAGCTCAAGCATTATTTTTGCATGGGATATGAAGCGAGGGACGGCATAGAAAAGTGAGGATTTTTATTTCGGGCGGCTGCAAAAACGGAAAGTCGTTTTACGCCCAAAGGTTGGCGGCGCGGCAAAAGAGCGGCGCGCTGTACTACATAGCGACCATGACGCCCGCGGACGGCGAAGACGGCGAACGCATAGCGCGGCACCGAGCCGAGCGCGGCGGCTGGGGCTTTACAACAATCGAGCAGCCGGCAAGCATAGAAAAAATTTTGGAAAAATGCGGCACACACGGCTCGTTCCTGCTGGACAGCCTGACCGCGCTGCTCGCAAACGAAATGTTTTTGCCGGGCGGCGGGGTAAACGAGAACGCCGCCGACAAAATTATAAGCGGCATGACAAGAATGCTCGGCGAAATAAATAATATTGTGGTCGTTTCGGACTACATCTACGGGGACGCAATCATTTACGAAGGCCTGACCGAACTGTACAGGCGGTCGCTGGCGCGGATAGACTGCGCAGCGGCTCGCCTGTGCGAAACCGTGCTCGAAGTAAATTTTTCAAGCGTAACCGTCCGTAAGGGACAGCTTCCCGACGGAGAAATTAATCATAAGGAGAATTTCATATGAAAAGCATTTCGGCAAAAATTTTTATCGCGGCGTTTTTTTTGGCCGCCTTTATTTTGATATCGGCGTCGTGCGCCGGCGCGAAAGAACCCGCGGGCACTCCGGGGTTCGACAGGGAAGGCAACGAGATAATGATCCCCGCAAGCATAAGCAAAATCATTTCGATGGGGCCGTCCAACACGGAGGTTTTGATCGCGCTGGGCGCGGGGGACAAAATAATTGCGGCGGACGAATATTCTTACGGCATTGCGGGGCTTAATAGCGGCATCCCGCTTTTTTCCATGATGTCGCCGGACGGCGAGCAGATGATGGACATCGAGCCGGACTTGATAATTATGACGGGCATGAGTAAGGCCGGCGGCACGGATCCGATGGAGCAGGTCGTAAACGCGGGCGTGTGCGTGGCTTACATCCCCTCCTCAAACAGCATACAGGGCATCATCGAAGACATTCGCTTCCTTGCGGAGCTCGTGGGCTTGGATGCGCGGGGCGAGGAGATCATCGCCGCAATGGAGCGCGAAATAAATTTTGTGCGCGAAATCGGGCGGAACATAGTAAACAAAAAGCGAGTTTATTTTGAAATTTCGGCGGCGCCGTGGATGTACAGCTTCGGCAGCGGCGTGTTTTTGAACGAAATGGTTGAAATCGCCGGAGCGATAAATATTTTTGCGGATCAAAACGAATGGATCGCCGTTTCGGACGAGATAGTGCCCGACGCGAACCCGGACGTAATTTTGACCAGCGTAAATTATTTGGACGACCCCGTCGGCGAAATTCTTTCGAGGATCGGATGGGAAGGCATCAAAGCGGTAGCGGACGGCAACGTGTACAGCATCGACACGGATTCGAGCAACCGCCCGAGCCACAACATAGTGATTGCATTAAAGCAAATCGCCGAAGCGGTTTATCCGGAGCATTACCGATAAGTTTGAAGTCAAATAATCCAAAAGGACGCGGACGTATTTAAAAGTTGCGAGTGCGTGACGCGAACGGCAAATAAATGAAAAAAAAGCTTCTGATTGCAATATGCGCTGCCTTTGTCGTTTTGATGTTCGGCATCGCGCTTGGGAGCGTGTACATCCCCCCGGGTGATATCCTCAGCGTAATTACACACAGCGTTTTCGGCGCGGCGCTGCCCGAAGGCTTCCGCGCCGCGACCGTTTCCATCGTTTGGAACCTGCGCATACCGCGCGCGCTGCTCGCGTTTATTGCGGGCGGCGCGCTTTCGGTCAGCGGGGCGGTCATGCAGTCCGTGCTCCGCAACCCGCTCGCGTCGTCGTACACGATAGGCGTTTCGAGCGGCGCGTCGCTCGGCGCGTGCATCGTCATACTGTACGGCGTGACGCTGCCGCTCATAGGCGCGTTTACGCTTCCGTTTATGGGATTTGCTTTCGGGCTCGGGACGATACTGCTTGCCATTGCGTTTGCAGCGCGCATGGACAGGGGCATGGAAAACAACACGATCATTTTGGCGGGCATGGTCTTCTCGCTTTTCGTCAACGCCGTGACCACATTGATGACGGCGCTTACACGCGAGCACATGCAGCGTCTTATTTTTTGGCAGATGGGCAGTTTTTCGATGATGGGCTGGTCGGCCGTATTGATACTCGCGCCGGTGGCGCTAGCGGGGGCCCTGCTTGTGACGCATTACAACCGCGAGCTCGACATGATGACTTTCGGCGAAGAGCAGGCGAAGAGCATGGGAGTAAATCTCAAGCGCGTAAAATGGGTGCTGCTCGTAACCGCGGCCATGCTCACGGGAAGCACCATCGCCTTTGCGGGCGTGATCGGTTTCGTCGATCTTGTCGCGCCGCATATTGTGAGGCGGCTGTTCGGCTCGTCGCACAGGCTGGTGATACCGATGTCCGCCGTGTTCGGCGGCGCGTTTATGGTCATATGCGACCTGGCGGCGCGGACGCTGATCCCGCCGAACGAGCTGCCCGTGGGAGCGGTCACGGCGCTGATAGGCGCGCCGTTTTTCGCGTACATTTATTTTAAAAGGGCAAAGGCTTAAACGCATATAACGATATGAACGGAAAGGCGCGGGCATTTAAAAATTTTTATTGCGCCGCGGAAGGTAGGCATATGCTTTCTGTAAACAATGTGTCCGCCGGGTACAACGGCTCGGACGTGATCAAGGGCGTCTCGTTCGACTTGGACAGGGGCGAAAACCTGTCGATCATAGGCCCGAACGGCTGCGGCAAGACGACGCTGCTTAGGACGATCGCAAACATGCTGCCGTTTAAGGGCGAGATCACGCTCGGCGGCAAAAGCACGCGCAAAATGAAGCACAGGGAGATCGCGGTAAAAATCGCGCTCTTAAGTCAAATAACGGGAATTTATTTTTCGTACTCGGTTTACGACACGGTTATGATGGGGCGCTACCTGCACGTCAAGGACAGGTTGCTCGGCCTGCCGTCCGACGAAGACAAAAAAAACGTGATGCGCTGTCTTGAAGCCGTGGATCTTGTGGCCGAAAAAGACAGGGACATCACGAAGCTTTCGGGCGGGCAGCTCCAGCGCGTTTTTTTAGCGCGCACGCTCGCACAGGAGCCGGACATAATTTTATTGGACGAGCCAACCAACCATTTGGACCTGCGCTATCAGATCGAACTCGTTGAATATTTAAAGCAGTGGGCGTCAAACGGCAGCCGCGCCGTAATTGGCGTGCTTCATGACATAAACCTCGCGCTGCGTTTGAGCGGCAACCTCATGATAATAAAGGACGGCTGCGTAAGGGCGCACGGCAGGTCGAGCGATATAATGACGGGCGGGCTGCTCGAAGAAACATACGATGTTGACGTGGCGGGCTACATGCGTGAATCGTTAAAGCGTTGGGAAGGCGTGAACTAAACGCGCCTGCCCAACGTTTTTTTTGCCGTCAACCGTCAACCAAGTTTCCGTCGGAAAGCCTCAGCACCGTGTCCATGCGTTCCGCGACCGTTTTGTCGTGCGTAACAACCAGCAGGCATGCGTTGTGGTTTTTGCGAGCGAAAGAAGAATATCGATAATGGCGCTGCTGTTTTCTTCGTCGAGGTTTCCCGTCGGCTCGTCCGCAATTATAAGCTCCGCGCTGCCTGTGAGCGCGCGCGCTATCGCCACGCGCTGCTGCTCGCCGCCGGAGAGCATGGCAGGCAGGCTTTTAAAATGCTCTTCTTTTAATCCGAGCTGCAGCAGCTTTTTTTTTGCGGTTTCATCCGCAGCTTTTGAATCTTTTTTTTGCAGTATAAGCGGGCACATCACATTTTCCAGAGCGGTCAGATGCATAAACAAATTGAAGTTTTGATAAATCATGCCCACGTGGTTTTTTCTGTATTCGTCGCGGTCGAGCGCATCCGTCGGTTCGTTTTTAAATTTGACTGCGCCCGAAGCCGGCGTGTCAAGACCCGCCGCGAGCGATACGAAGGTGGTCTTGCCGCTGCCGCTCTTGCCAACCACCGCATACGCTTCGCCCTGCGAAAACGAAGCGCAGATGTTTTTTAATGCGTGCGTGGTTCTGTGCTTAGTTTGATATTTGTACGACACATTTTCAAATTCCAGTATTTTCATGTTTTTTACCGTTCGCGGCGTATGGTTGCGTTTTAGAAAACGCCCGCGCCTTTCCGTAATATTTTTTATGAAATATTTATTCCCTGTGCTGCAGAGCTATCAGCTCGCTTTTTTTCATGAAGTTTACGATCAGAATTATCATGCCTGCAAAAAAACACGCGAGCACCGGCGGGATATACGCGTAGCCTTTGTTAAGCGCGGAAACGGGCAAAACTGCCAAAGAGTAAAAAATTGCGGCGGAAGCGCAAACAAAAAAATATTCCGATAAAAAAACATAGGCCGTTTTACGCTTAAAAACGCCAATCGCACGCAAAAGCGCGTACTCGTGCTTCCGGTGGCGCACCAGCAAAAACTCGGACATTATCCCTATTAAAAAAACGAACGCAAAAAAAACCGGCGTAAGCATATTTATCAGCTCGAGATTTTTTGTCATGCTTTTATGCGATTCGATGTAGGAAGAATCGAAAATTATTAGCGCGTAGGACGGACCGCCGTAAACATGCGGTGAATCCGTGCCGATAAAATATTGCTTCATAACCGTTTTCATTTCGTTTAAGCGCGTGTTGTCCTTGACGGTAGCGCGAAGAACGTCTGCGCTTTCGTATCCCTCTTCTTGCAAAAAAATCCACGGGCAGTAAATTTTATTTTCGGTTTGTCCGTAAACTAAACCTATTACTGTAAATACGGTAGTAATGCCGCCGTGTACAACGGAAACCGTTTCCTGCCCGCTGCCGTAAGCGTGGCTCGGGATCAAGCAAACGGCTTGATCCTGTAAAAAATCTTCCCACGAACTGCCGTTAAAAAATGAAATACGGACTCCGCTTTCGGGCATGATGGAATTTTCCGCTTCCTGCCTGTTGATGCCGGTCAAATATGTCATTTGCCCGCCGGCGTACGCGGTTACGGTTGAACGCAGGCAGACGTTTTCAATAAATTGGAATATGCCGCCGTAATCATTGCCGCGTGTAAACAGCCGAACAATATGGTTTTGAATGGTTAGCCGCTTGGTTTCTATGTCGGTGTTTATACCGCCGTGGTCGGAAACCTCCATCCAAATATCAAAGTCCGTCTCCAGTGCGCGCAGGCCTTCTGATATGCCGATGTGCGCGCCGCGCAGTACCGAAACGCATGCAAGCAGGCAAAAAATTAATAACGTAAGCAGGATAAAATTAGAATTGCTTTTTATGTGCTTGCCTATATAAAAGGAAGTGAATCTGTTTTTCATTGCTTGTCATCTCCTTTGCATCAACTGCATCGGGTTGCGTCTCAAAAGAGCGGCCAGGTATAAAAAATTGACCCCAAAAAAAATAACCGACTGCGCGGCGCAAACGATTAACGCAAAAAAATTCAAATTGTTGTTGCCGCCGCCGAAGTCAATTTTATTTATCAATCCACTCAAATTTATTTCCGGTTCGACGGAGTATACGAGCAGGTCTTTGTTATCCAAACCGCTAGCGTCGCTGAAGCTGCCGCTGTAGCGCTCCGCGCCGCTTATCATGCTGCTTTGGATGCGCTCCCACGCGCCGTTAATAATAAGCGGCGCCGCAAAAACCGAAA
>WRDG01000067.1 GCA_009783525.1 Defluviitaleaceae bacterium
AACCAAACGCTTTGTGTTTGGTGAAGCAAACGCTTTGTGTTTGGTGAAGCATAAATTTTTTTAAGCGATCGGCTTCATCGTAGGGAAGAACAAAACGTCCCGTATGCTTGCGCAGTCGGCAAGCAGCATGACCAAACGGTCTACGCCCATGCCCATCCCTCCGGTCGGAGGCATGCCGTACTCAAGCGCGAGTAAAAAATCTTCGTCTATCATCGACGCTTCCTCGTCGCCCGCGCTTCGCAAAAACTCCTGATGCTCGAAACGTTTGCGCTGGTCGATGGGGTCGTTCAACTCAGAATATGCGTTCGCCATTTCCCAGCCGTTTATAAAAAGTTCGAAGCGCTCCGTGTAATCCGGATTGCCCGGCATGCGTTTTGTTAACGGCGAAACCTCTACCGGATGGTTCAATACGAACGTCGGCTGCAAAAGGGTATCCTCAACAAATTTTTCGAAAAATAAATTTAAGATATCTCCCTTGCCGTGACGCGCCTCGAACGCGACATGGCTTATTTTTGCCTCGAGCCGCGCGTCTTCAAGCGAATTGATCAACGCAAAATCTACGCCGGTTTTTTCGCGGACGGCTTCTGCCATCGTCACGCGCCTAAACGGCGCAGACAGGTCTATTATATTTTCGCCGTGCGTGACCGAAAGCCCGCCCGTCACTTCTCGCGCGACTTCCCTCAGCATCGTTTCGACGAGTTCCATCATGCCGTTGTAGTCGGTGTAAGCCTCGTACAGCTCGAGCATCGTAAAGTCCGGGTTATGCTTGAAGCTCATGCCCTCGTTGCGGAAGCAGCGGCCTATTTCGTACACGCGGTCTATCCCGCCGACGATGAGCCTTTTTAACGGCAGCTCCAACGCGATGCGCAAAAACATGTCAAGGTTTAACGTGTTGTGGTGGGTGGTAAAAGGACGGGCGGTGCCGCCGCCGGCTACGGTTTGCAAAACCGGGGTTTCCACTTCCAAATAGTCGCGGCCGTCCAAAAATTTTCTTATGCTTTTTATAACCGCCGTGCGTTTTTTAAGCGCGTCCTTCACTTCGGGGTTTACGATTAAATCCAAATACCTCATGCGGTAGCGCAGCTCATGATCCTTTAATCCGTGAAATTTTTCGGGCAGGCCCTGCAAGCTTTTGCTTAACAATATAACGCCGGAGCACTTGACGGAAACCTCGCCCATGTCCGTGCGGAACACCGAGCCCTCCGCCCCTATGATGTCGCCGATGTCAAACTGCTTAAACTTTGCGTACTCTTCTTCTCCTACGACGTCGCGCCGCACATAAATTTGGATACGTCCGTCCTTGTCCTGCAAATGGCAAAAAGCGGCTTTGCCCATCACGCGCTTAGTGATGATTCGCCCCGCGATTTTTACGGCGGAACCTTCGAAATTTTCAAAACCGTTAAGTATCTGCGCGCTGTATGCCGTTACACCGTACTTGACCTGCAAAAAAGGATCGCATCCCGACTCTTGAAGCGCGGCAAGCTTTTCTCTTCTTATTTCGTCCTCGTTCATCAGGCAATCTCCATTATTTTGTATTCGATCATACCGTCGGGGGCTTCGACAAAAACCGTCTCCCCTACTTTTTGACGCAGCAGCGCGGCTCCAAGCGGCGACTCATTTGAAATGCGGCCTTGCAGCGGATCCGCTTCGGTAGAGCCCACAATTAAATAAATATCCGTTTCATCCAGTTCGACATCCAGCACTTTTACCCTGCTTCCGATGTTGATGCTGCTTTGGTCGAGCTCTTCTTCGTCGATTACTTCCGCGCTCCGCAATTTTTTTTCAAGCAGTGCTATCCGCGCTTCTATTTCGGCCTGCTCGTCCTTTGCCGCGTCGTATTCCGCGTTTTCGGACAGGTCGCCCTGACCGCGGGCTTCTTTAATTTTGTCCGCGACTTCTTTGCGTTTGACGACCTTTAAATCTTGCAGCTCCTCTTCAAGACGTTTTAAACCGTCGTATGTCAGGATTGTTTTTTTTTCGGACATATTGCCACCTCATAATTATGGATAAATTTTACGCCGCCCAAAGGCAGCGTCTTTTAATAAAGAATAATGCTGTTTTACCTTAAAGTCAAATTACATGCCCGAGCTTTTAATCATGGCTGCGGCGTTCGCCAAAAATGCCTCGAGCGGCTGAAAGCCCGCAAGAGTTTTTGAATAATATTTTTTCTTTAACTCGGCGAGCATATTGTCGTTTGACATGCCGTTTAAAATCATGCCGCTTATAAAATTTTTACAGCGTTCGTTTTCCGCGAGCGCGCGTTCGAAATAAACCGAAGCGGTTTCGCCGCCGACGATGCTTCTGTGCGGAAACGAAATGTGTTTGAAATTTATTTTCGCGCATTTTTTTATCGTCTCTACGGTGTTTGAATAACTCGATAAAAAACACGGGTAAATCGAGCCGTCGGGCAGAAGCACGCCCGATGTCTCGCAATTTATAAGCAGCGCCGGCTCCTGTATAAAAAAACTGAGCGCGTCGCGCGTATGCCCCGGCGTTTCTACGACTTCCACACTCGCTCCGCCAAGCGTTATCACGTCGCCTTCTTTGACAATTACGTCCGCTTTAAAATAATTTTCGTCGTATTCGGCCGCAATGTTTTTACCGTACATTGCCGCGGCTTCGGCGGATAACTTTCTTATCACTTTGCGCGGCGTTTCTTTTAACAAAACCGCAGCTCCCGTTTCGCATGTGACAAGCTTCACGCCCGGCCATTCCGTTTTAATGAACGGGTACGAACCGATGTGGTCATAATGCGTGTGCGTTATAAAAACGTAGTCGAGCGTCTTTTTTTTTAACGCTTTTTTTATGCCGGATATTGTTTCCGTTGCGCAAAACGCCATGCCGCAATCAAACAGCGCGGTATGCGTCTTGCCTATCAATAAATTTCCTTCGCTCGAATTGTGAGCGATGCAGTTGATATAATTTTCCATACATTGCCTCCCAAAAAAACTATACATTAATAATTACCGCTTGAAACGCCTTATTTTTTTTGCTTTAATTGTTTTAATTGATTTAGTCAAATTGTAAATTATTTTTCAGGCTACCGTTGCGAATTGGAGGCAACCGTTTTGAAAAAACTCTTCTCTTCGAAGATGGGCGACGAAATAAAATCCGCAAATATTTTTAAGCACCACGGAAAAACAATTATCATCTTGGCGCTCTGCCTTTGCCTCCCGTTTTTTTCGATATGGTACATTGCAAGCTATGTAAGCGGAAATATTTTTTACGAACAGAAGAGAGAAAACCTAATGGCTTTTGCGAGGATGCTCGATTCGCAGCTCGCAAGCGGCGGTTACGACGAAATATTGATTGGCGCCGGCATGCGCGACGGCACAAAAGAAGAGCAGATAGCCGCGCTTAACGCGGCTCTCGCCGAAATAACGGACGAAATTGCGCATTCGTCGGAAGGGCTCGGCGTGGGCTATTATTCGCGCAGCTTGGACGCCATCCTTACGTACGGCCCGTCGGATGTTCACGGCAACACGATAGGGATCTCGATCGGGCCCGACCATCCGGGCAGGCGCGTGATGGCGACCGGCAGCGAAGAAGTTACGATGGGCACCATGGTTCGCGGCAACATAATGAACGCGATGCTTCCTATCGTGCGCAACGGCGAAGTTATAGGATATATTTGGGCAAACAATCTCGTTTCAGAGCTTGAGCAGACTCTTTCGCAAATGTCGTTTATTTTGCTGAGCCTGCTCATTTTATCTTACATAATAGTTATGGCTATTATTGTGGGGTTCATACGCAAAATGCTAAGCACCGAGCAAAAATTTATGCTTGCTCTATCTGAAGCGCTTGAAGACGCAAAGGTGGCGACCCGTGCAAAAAGCACGTTTTTAAGCAACATGAGCCACGAAATACGCACGCCGATGAACGCGATTATCGGAATGACTTCAATCGCCGAATCGACTGAAGACCTGCTCCGCAAAAATTATGCGATCGGCAAAATCAAGGACGCATCCAAACATTTGCTGAGCATCATCAACGATGTGCTCGACATGTCAAAAATCGAAGCGGAAAAATTTGTTTTGTCTCCCGTAAATTTCAATTTCGAAAAAATGCTCCAAAAAGTTGCGGACATTATTATTTTGCGCGCGGACGAAAACCGCCAGCTTTTTTACGTCAACATAGGAAAAGACATCCCCTGCGAAATGATTGGCGACGACCAGAGGCTGAGCCAGGTAATAACCAACCTGCTTTCAAACGCGGTAAAATTTACACCCGAAGAAGGGACGATCAGGCTCGACTCAAAATTGGTTTCGGAAGAAAATGGAACATGCGTCATCCAAATAAGTGTGTCGGACACGGGCATAGGCATTACGGAGGAACAAAAGCAGCGCCTTTTCCAATCATTCGAACAGGCTGAGGTTGATACGACGCGAAAATTCGGCGGCACAGGCCTCGGGCTCGTCATATCAAAACGGATTGTCAAGCTTATGGACGGCGACATATGGGCCGAGTCCGAGCCGGGCAAAGGATCGAAATTTATCTTTACGGTAAAATTGCAGCGCGGTTCGGTCGAAGACCAAAAACTGCTCGAAAACAACAGGCACTGGGGCAACCTCTCCATCTTCGTTTTGGACGATGAAATGGAAAACCGCGAATACTTTTCGTTTTTGGCAGACATATGGGGTATCAAATGCACCACCGCAAAAACAATCAGCGAAGCTGAAGAAATTTTAAAGGTCAACGGAAATTTCGACATATATTTTATCGATTGGATGCTGCCCGGCACAAACGGCAGCGAAATAATCCGTCACATCCGTAAAAAAACATCGCAAAAATCTGTCGTCATTATTTTTTCGTCCGTCGATTGGGCAGACATCGACGACGAAGCGAGAGCCGCCGGCGTCGATAAATTTTTGGCGAAGCCGCTCTTTCCGTCAAACATCGTGGACGTGATAAACGAATGTATCGGCGTCGTAACGGTCGGCGAACAAGTGGAAGGCAGGGATAATACCGACAACTTTGCGGGTCATACGATCCTGCTTGCCGAAGACGTCGAAATAAACCGCGAGATTGTGCTTTCGTTGCTTGAACCGACTAAATTAGCTGTCGAGTGCGCCGAAAACGGCCTGCGCGCAGTCGAAATGTTCAAGGCTTCGCAGGACAGATACGACATGATTTTTATGGATGTGCAGATGCCCGTCATGGACGGCTACACTGCCACGCGCACGATCCGCGCGATCGATTCGCCAAAGGCAAAAAACATTCCGATCGTAGCCATGACGGCAAACGTTTTTCACGAAGACATCGAAAAATGCCTCGACGCGGGAATGAACGGGCATGTCGGCAAGCCGCTCGACTTCGACGAGGTGCTTAAGGCGCTGCGCAAGCATTTGACATAAAAAAATAAGGCGATGAAGTCAAACAGACTTCGTCGCCTTTTTAATTTTTATTCGGAGGGATAATGTTGGAAAAAAAATTGCGGGCCGTTTCCGAATGGGAACGCTACTCAAAAAAGTTGGACGGATTCAAACCGGTTACGTTTGAAATTAAACCGGATGCGTCGCTCGGGAGCGACGGTTTTGAAATTTCGACGGACGAAAAAAAAACGGCGGTTAATTCGCCGACGGTACGCGGGCTCGTGTACGGCGCTTACGCGATAATCGACGCATGCCGCCAAGCCGGAGACAGATTTGTCAGCCTCAACAAACGCGAAACGCCTCATTTTCCGCTGCGAATGCTATGGACGTGGTCGCGGTTGGACAATACATACCGCCACTCGCCGTTCATGAAGCTGCGGTCTGTTCTCTCGCACGAAAATATCGGCGACCCCGAAGCAAGCGCGGAAGTTATGCGCTTTGTCCGGCACATGGCTTCGATGCGCATAAACGCGTTCACGCTCACCTACGAGCTGCATGTGCCCGAGCTGCCGCACTTAGACCAGCATGCATATAAAAAGTTTTACGGAAGCATCAAAAATTTTTGCTCCTTTTTAAATGAATGGGGCATCGATTTATATTTATATGCGGGCGTTGTCCCCGAAAAAGATTACAGGCGCGAAAAAGGCGAAACAGACTGCCCGTTCGATCCCGTGTTTAAAAATTTTTGGCGTGATTTTGCAGACGAGATAGACGCGGAGCTTCCCGGTCTCGGCGGGCTCCATCTTGCGGGCAGCCTCGGCGGCGCTGCGGGCGGAATGCTGTACGAATGTAAATGTATCTACTGCGCGGGAAAAACGCAGATTGAAAAAGTAGAGGAACAGATCCGTTACATAGCCGGCTTGCTTAACCGGACAAAAAAGAATTTGCTGTACGATTTAACTACCGACGGGCCGGTTCTGCTTCACCGCGAAGTTGAAGTCGCGCTCGCATTGGCGGACCGCTTGCCGGCAAACGCGACGCTCACTTTTAAAAATCAATTCCAAGACTATGAAGAGCTCCGTTATCCGGAGCATCCGATATTTTCACGCGCAGAGGAAAAAAACGCGACGGGCCGCCTGCCGCTGGCGGCGCAAATGCAGCTCTTCGGCGAAATGCGCGGTAAAGGTTTGATCCTGTCAAACGCCGTTGAAATATGGAAAAACGAAATGTCGAGGCTGTATGCCATGGGTGCGGACTGCATCGTCGGCGTGCCCGAAACTCATCCCGACGACGCGCACCCGGCGATGGCCGAGTGGTACGCATGGGGCAGGCTCGCTTGGGACACGGGTCTAATGCCGCGCGATCTTCTTGCCGAATGGACGCGGATAAATTATCCCGCCGGAACAGACGCGATCATGCCCGACATATTGCTCGGTTCGTACATGGCGGCATCCAACACGATTTACGCAGGAGGTTTGCAATGCGCCGCCCACGGAATGCTCTGCCCTTCGCCGCAATTTATAAAAACAATTTTGAACGAAACGTGGTACCGCGGGAATTTTTATGTGCCGTTCGACGTGCTCGGCGTCGACGATGAGCCGATACATCTCTACACCGATAAGCGGCGCGCGGAAATTATGCTTAACCCGCGCATGTTCCTGTTAACTAAGGCGCACAAAATAACCCCTGCGTTATACGAACGCCTCATGAACGAAAAAGAAGCGGCCGTCGCACAGTACGGCGCGCTTCTCGCGCAGTGGCTTACAGCGGAGCCGCTGTTTGAATCGGGTGATTACCGTTACATAAAAATGCGTGAAATGCTCAAAAAAAATGTCGAGGATGCAAAACGCTTCCGCGACTGTTTGAAAATATTTTTTAAGTTTCATATGGGCGTGCTTACCGAAGAAGAAATTAATGAAACGAAAGAAAAACTGCTCGGGCCGCACGAACCTTGCTCCATCAATACATGCGACGAGTCTGTATCAGACTTTTTGGAACGCACCCGGATGCTGCTGCTGAATATTCCGTTCGACATCTATTTCAACAACATGACAACGCTGCCGCAAATTACCGAGCCCGGATGGGAAGAAGGAAGCGTTATAAAATAATCACATCTTCTTGTTGATTATGTGCCTGATATGCCGTTCGGTAAAACCGAAACGGTTTGCCAGGTATTTGAAGTTATAGCCGTCGAATTCGTTTTGCGCGGCTTTTTCAAGGCAATGCGAAAAAATATTTTTTACGGACGGTACATAGAATGACATGCCGCTGAAATTTTCGCACAGCTCGAACAACGCGTCGAAGCCGTCCAATCCGATCCATTCGTTAAACGGCGGCTTAAT
Source organism: Defluviitaleaceae bacterium (assembly GCA_009783525.1). Classification (GTDB taxonomy): domain Bacteria; phylum Bacillota; class Clostridia; order Lachnospirales; family WQUN01; genus WRDG01. The sequence continues at coordinate 7,655 of WRDG01000067.1, forward strand.
CAATTCCTTGTGGTCGACCGCGGCCATCCTGATAGTTTGCTTTTCCATAAGTTCCTCCGATTCGAATTATTGTTCGTCTGTAAATATTACTCATTATATTAGTATATGTCAACAAAAAAAGCGGCCGCATATGGGCCGCTTTTGCTTGGCTATAATTAGATATTGCGGGTTACCTTTCCGGACCGCAAGCACCTCGTGCAGACATGAGCCTGACGGATATGCCCGCCGTCGTTGATTTGCACTTTTTTTATGTTTGAACGCCACATCCTGTTTGCACGCCTCGACACCTGGCTGCGCGTGATGCTGATCCTGTGTCCGGTAAGAATGCCTTTTTCACAAATTTCACATTTTGCCATTATGTACACCTCCCTGCATACGGAGAAAATTTTCTGTAATCAAGCGAGAGATATACTATCAAATTTATTCGTGACATGCAAGGCTTTTTTATTCTTTGCCTGCGGCTTCGGCTTTGGCCTGTAATCTGCGTGCGGCCTCCGGGTCGCCTATATGAAGATGGTTGTACGCCTCGTCGCTTGTTTCGAACGGCTTGTCGCGTCCGCACCAGTTTACGTTCGTGTAGCTCGGGTTCGTCCGCCCCGTTTCTTTTTCACGCTTGGCTATGTGCGTATGCATTTTAGCTTTTAATTTTTCTACAATGTCCGGCCGGCGGTCGGCCACGTTGAAATTTTCCTGCGGGTCGAGCACAAGGTTGTAAAGCTCCACTTCGGGCTTGTAATGGAAGTCCGGCTCGAGGGCGACTATAAGTTTCCACTCGGGCGTACGCCAACCGTGCTTGTGCATCCACGTCGCTTCGGTCAAATAATATTCCGTGCGTGATTCGAACGGCTCGTGGCGCACGAAATTCATCATGTTTCTGCCGTCGAAACAGATGTCCTTTTTAATGCCGAGCACGTCGAGCAGTGTCGGAAGTATGTCCGCGTGCGAACATAATTCGCCGATACGCAGGCCGCCTTGCAAACCGCCTCTGTATTTGATCGCGAACGGTATCCGCAGCGTCGGGTCGTACAGGCCGTGGTGGTCGAAATAGCACTCGTGGTCGTACAGTGTTTCGCCGTGGTCGGAAGTGATTGCGACTATAGTGTCGTCCGCAATTCCGAGCTGTTCCATTTTTTGGAATATGGCCTGTATGCATGCGTCCATGTATGCAACGGCACCGTCGTACTGTGCGATTATGTACTCTGAGTCTGTGCAGAACGGCGGGAACCATGTGTAGAAAAAATCGCAGAACGGTTTGAAATTATATATCGGCTCCAAAGACTTATTGTTTTTGTCATACTCATCCCCTTGGTAAAACATGCGTTCGTAAGGCGCGGGCGGAAGATACGGCGCGTGCGGATCCATGTGGCGCAAAAAAAGCAGAAACGGCTTGTCTTCGCCGGCGAGGCGTTCGAGTTCGGGAAGCGCGACTTCGTTTAAAGCTTCCGCTTTGTGCGAGCGCCCTTCGTCCCACGAGCCCCAGCCGGAAAAATGCAAAAATTTTTGAAACCCTGCATTGCCCCAATGCGCGTCCATGCCGACGCTTGTCGTGTTGTAGCCTTCATCGCTCAAAATAGACGCGAGCGTTTGCGTGCCTTCGGGCAGCCCGCCCTGATGCCGCAGCGCAACTACGTTGGTGTTGAACAAATCCATTCCGGTTATCATGGAAGAGTAGCCCGGCGGCGTGGGAATGCTTGGCGCGAGGCACTGCTCGAACACGATCCCGTCCTCAAAAAATTTTGAAAGATGAGGCGTCGTCAGGCGGTGGTAGCCGTAAAGGCTCATATGGTCGCGGCGCAGGCTGTCCACTCCCAAAAATATTACGTTTGGTTTTTTTTTCATGTGCTGTCCCTTTCTAACGCTTTTAATATAAGTTCAGACATCCTTTTAGATTGTCTGTCGATGCATTCGTTTCCGTATCCGGCAGATGCGTGGAGCCGCGGGTCTCTGCCGCCGACGCAAAGCGGAAATACATCCGGGTTTGGATCCAAGTATTCCATGTGAACCAACTCCGGACGCACAGCCATCATTATCGAAGTTTCGTTTGCTCCGGCGTGGTCGCACTGTATTCCATATTCGCCGTCGTCGCCCCAGCAGTGGAACATGCGCAGACCAAATTCCTTTTCC
>WRDG01000068.1 GCA_009783525.1 Defluviitaleaceae bacterium
AAAATAAATTTTTTCGGCTATCCGCGAATACAGATGATACGCCTCAAGAAAATTTTCGCCGTGTGTATAATCCGCTTCATATAAAATTAATCCCCTGTCCGGCAAAAATATTTTATGGAACGACTTTTCCGCGCTATTTTTTGCTTCGTTCGCATAAAAAAAAATGCCCGCGCCGAACGCGGACAACAGGGTTGAAGCGGTAAACACGGCGAGCAGGGCAAGCGTTTTACCTAACAGGCGGGTCATGTGCTTTTTTATAAAGAACAGCGTAATTCGACCTCCCAAACAAAATTTGAAAAAAACGGATGCGTCAAAATCCGTTTAGCCACGTAAGTAAAAAAGTGAAACAAATCGCAGTTAAAAACATAGCCGTCAAATTTTTCTTCTTCATTTTCATATCATTTCAACCTTTTTTTAAAGGTTTATATGGCGCATCCGCTCAATAATATATGATAAATTATTTATTGTCAAATAATTTTATCATTAAATTATTAATTACGAAAAAAGACTTAAAAACGGCAAATATATGACAAGTAAATATATAAATTGTAATCGAAAATATGACATAATTGCGCATGTATTATTATACATAAGTTATATTTTACATACATAAATATATGAACCAAATGGAACTTATATAAATTGATTGTTAATAAGTTGTGATTATGCGTTATAATGCAATTATTTATGTGTCATCATTTACCCTTCCATATCATCCTCGCTCAAACCGTATGCCTCGCTTGTTTCGTCGCCCCAGGGCTCGACATGGATTACCGCGTCAAATACATTTTCGATGCGGCGCTTGATTTCGTCCTCTACCCGCGAGGCGATGGCGTGCGCCTCGCTCACGGTGCATTTGGGATTGACGCCTATGTCGAGGTCTATGTCCCAAAAGCCGGATATGCGGCGCATCCTCGCGCGGTGGGGGTTTGACGCGCCTTCCACGGCGTTTACCGCTTCGACTACAGCGCGGTAGGGCTCGAGGTTGTCGCTTCCGTCCATCAATTCCAAGTTCGACTCGAGAAAAATTCCCACGGCGGTTTTTATTATCCACGCGCCTATCAATACCGCGATCACGGAGTCTGCGTAGGCGGAGCCCGTCGCAAATGAAATCAACAAGCCGGCAAGCACGCTGACTGAAACGAGGGCGTCGCTTGCCATATTTTTAGCGTTGGCTTTTATCATTGCGGAGTCCGCGCGCTTGCCGAGCATGTATTGGTTGGCCGCAAGCAAAATTTTCGCGGCGATGGAAACCGCCGTAACCGCAAGCGCGAATTGAGCCGGCGCAATTTTTTGCTCGCCGGAAAAAAAATCCGAAACGCCGTTTACGATAAGCTGCGCGCCGACAAAAAATAAAATGAACGACAGGATTGCCGCCGCGACGGTTTCCGCCCTGCCGTGGCCCCACGGATGCGTCTTGTCGGCGGGCTTCGAAATGACGCGCACGACCACGAGCGCGATTATCCCCACGAGCACGTCCGCCGCGGAGTCGATGCCGTCCGCGACAAGCGCGCTGCTGTTGGAAAGAATACCGAAAATTATTTTGAGCAGCGATAAAAAAAGATTGCCCGCGACCGTTATCACTGACGCTTTTTTTATCGTTTTTATTTTCGATTCGTGCGACAGCATACAGTTCATTCCCAACCGAAATTTATTTTATTTCGAATATTTGTTCGTTAACGGCTGTGTCCATTTACATTTTGTAATAAAAATGTAAAAAATACTTTATCCATCTTGCTGCGAGTGCTATAATGCACAAAATTTTCGGCAAGCGCAATAATTCGCCGGCGCGACGCGAGGTGCGTAGTGGAATATATTTCAATAAACGGCAAGCGCAAACTTTCCGGATCGGTTCAAATAAACGGAGCAAAAAACGCCGCGGTTGCGATCATCCCCGCGGCCATTGCGGCGGGAGGCAAATGCGTCATAGAAAACCTTCCCCATGTGGAGGACGTTACGACGCTCACCCACGCAATCGAACATCTTGGCGGCAGCTGCCGCTTCCCGGACGAACACACTCTTGAAATCGACAGCGGCGGCATCAATCAATACACGGTCCCGTACGACCTGGCAAAAAAAATGCGCGCTTCATATTACATGCTCGGCGCGCTTTTGGGACGTTTTAAAAAGGCGGAGGTCCCGCTGCCGGGCGGGTGCAGCCTGGGCGTGAGGCCCATCAATTATCATTTGAGGGGATTCGAGCAGCTCGGCGCGAAAATCCATACGGAGCACGGCATCGTAAAAGCGGCGGCGGACAAGCTGACCGGCGCGAATATTTATTTGGAATTTCCGAGCGTGGGCGCGACCATTAACATAATGATCGCGGCGGTGTTCGCGGAGGGCGTGACGCAAATAGAAAACGCCGCCAAAGAACCGCATGTGGTGGACACCGCAAATTTTTTGAACAAGCTCGGCGCAAACATAAAGGGCGCGGGCACGGACAACATACGCATAACGGGCACGGACGGATTAAACGGCGGCGACTACTCGATAATACCCGACCAAATAGAGGCGGGCACGTACATGATAGCCGCGGCCATAACGGGCGGCGACGTGACGGTCGAACGCATCATCCCCAAGCACATGGACTCTTTGACGGCAAAGCTCGAAGAGATGCAGTGCGAAACCGAAATACGCGACGACAGCATACGCATCAAAGCCGAAAAGCCGCTGCATGCGGTAAACTTTAAGGCGATGGTGTATCCGGGCTTCCCCACCGACCTTCAGCCGCAGGCGGCGGCGCTCCTTTCTGTTTCGTCCGGGTCCGGGATCATTACCGAAACCGTGCATGAACAGCGCTTCCAATATGTTGAAGAACTGCGGCGGCTCGGCGCGAACATAAACGTCGAAGGGCGGGCCGCGTTCGTAAACGGAGGCGCGGAGCTGACCGGCGCGCAGGTAAACGCGACGGATCTGAGGGCGGGCGCTGCGCTTGTGGTAGCGGGGCTCGCCGCCAAGGGCGAAACCGTGATAGGCAACGTGATGCACCTCGACCGGGGGTACGAGCATCTCGAAAGCAAACTGGCCGCGCTGGGCGCGGACGTTAAGCGCATAAGCCATCCGGACGAATATGACGCTTAGGTTCTGCCCTGTCGCAAGCGGTTCGAGCGGCAACTGCATTTACGCCGGCTGCGGCGGGACACATATATTAATCGACGCGGGCATCAGCGGCTCGAGGGTTGAAAAAGGATTGAGCTTCGCCGGCGCGGACCGCGTCGACGCTATACTCATCACCCACGAGCACGCCGACCACATATCCGGCGCGGGCGTTTTGGCGCGGCGCTTCGGCGCGTGCGTGTACGCCTCCGCAAACACGTGGCGTTACATAAACCGCCACGATTCGCTAGGTCCTGTGGACCCCGCGAAAAAAATATCGGTCGAGCCCGGGGTTCCGGTCACGATCGGAAATTTTGACGTGCTGCCGTTTGAAATACCCCACGACGCCTCGGGGCCCGTGGGGTATTGTTTATATGCGGACGGAAAAAAAATAACCGTGGCTACCGACATCGGTCACGTAAACGACACGATAAGGCGCAGCCTGCTCGGTTCGGACATCTGTCTCATAGAAAGCAACCACGATTTGGATATGTTAAAGAACGGGCGCTACCCGCGCCCGCTCAAAGAGCGCGTCATGGGCAAGAAGGGTCATCTTTCGAACGCGACTGCGGGCATGCTGCTTGCGGACGTTGCGTCCGAGTCGATGCAGGCGGTTTACCTGGGACACTTAAGCGAAGAGAACAACCGTCCGCTGCTCGCGCTCGGCACCGTAACAAATATTTTAGAAGCCCGGGAAATAAAACTGAAAAGGCTCATCGTGGCGGACCGCCACATGCCGAGCGAAATAGCGGAGCTGTAATGGATTATAGAAGTGTAAAAAAAATCGGCGGCGACTTGGTTTTGACCGGAGTAAAAAATTTTTCTCTAAAGGACACTCTTGACTGCGGGCAGTGTTTCAGATGGGAGACGGACAACGGCGGCTGCGCCGGGATAGCGCACGGGCGCCGGCTCGAGATAAAAAATGAAAACGGCGATATGGTTTTTAAAGAAACGGCGGAAGCGGAATTTAATTCCGTATGGAAAAAATATTTTGATTTGGACCGCGACTACGGCCGGCTGCACGCGATGTTTGCGCCGGACGAAATTTTGCGGACGGCGGCGGGTTTTTATCCGGGGCTGAGGCTTTTGCGGCAGGAGCCGTGGGAAGCGCTCGCCTCTTTTATTTTCAGCCAGAACAACAACATCCCGCGCATAAAAAAAATAATCAAGATTTTTTGCGAAAGTTTCGGCGAGCCGGTCGGGGGCGGATTTGCGTTTCCGTCTGCGGAAAAAACCGCAGCTCTGTGCGAGAGCGGCCTCGCGCCGCTGCGCTGCGGCTACAGGGCGGAATATTTATTGTGCGCGGCAAGAAGCGTCGCGGACGGGCGCATAGATTTGGCAGCGATAGAAAGCCTGCAGACAGACGAAATCCGTGCGCGGCTGATGTCGATAAAGGGTATCGGGCCTAAGGTGGCGGACTGTGTGCTGCTGTACGGCTTCGGCAGGACGGAGCGCTGCCCGGCCGACGTTTGGATTAAACGCGCAAAGCAAAAATTTTATCCCGGCGGCTTTTCAAATGCTTTTATGGCGGAGCCGGGTATCGCGCAGCAGTATCTGTTTCATTACGCGAGGTCGAATAAAATATGGTAAGCGTCATCATGCCCGCGTACAACGCGGAAAAAACTATCGCGGCTTCGGTCGCGTCAGTGCTCGCGCAAACGTACGGGGACTACGAGCTAATAATAATCGACGGACATTCGACGGACGGCACGCTGGCTGCGGCGCGGGCCGCGGCGGCGGATTCGGACCGCGTTAAAATAATTTCGCTCGGTAAAAAAAACAGCCTGTCCTTTACGCGGAACTTCGGGGTGGGGATAGCGCGCGGCGAATGGATCGCATATTTGGACAGCGACGACATGTGGGACGCGGAAAAATTGCAAAAGCAAACCGCGTTTATAAAAGAGACGGGCGCGGAAATTTCATACACCGCCTCAGCCTTCATTGACGAAGCCGGCGCAAGGTACCGCTACATAATGCCGGCTGTATTTATTTTCACCTACGCGATGCTCCTTAAAAAAAATTTGATGTCGTGCTCGTCGGTAATCATAAAAAAAAGCCTCGCAAAAAAATATCCGATGGGCGGCGACGAAATGCACGAAGACTATTCGTGCTGGCTTTCGGTTTTGCGTGAGTGCGGCCATGCCTGCGGGCTCAACCTGCCGCTGTTGACCTACCGTTTGTCCAAGGGCTCGAAGTCTGCAGGCAGGATCAAAAGCGCGAGAATGATATTCAACTCGTACCGCCGCGAAGGCCGCACGGCTGCAGCGGCGTTTTTTATGTCGCTGCGGTACGCGAGGCACAGCATCTCGAAGCGAATCAAAATCAAAATGTCGGGTAAGATCAGCGTTCCCATTGAATAACGGTAAAATATTTGTTAAAATATTTTTAACTTAAAAGACGTGCGTCAACTAACACGAAACGGAAAGGCGCGGACGGCACTGATGATAAAGACAATATTTGTCGTCGACGACAACAACGTGAATCTTTTGACTGCGGAAGAAACGCTGTCGCCGCAATACAATGTATACACGCTTTCGTCGGCGAAGGTCATGTTCGAGCTGTTGGAGAACATCACGCCCGAATTGATTCTGCTGGATATAGTCATGCCCGAAATGAGCGGGTTCGAAGCGCTTAAGATGTTAAAGGACGACGAGCGCTATGCGGAGATACCCGTGATCTTCCTTACGAGCAAGCGCGATTCCGTAACCGAGGCGGCCGGATTTGAAATGGGCGTGGTAGATTATATGTCCAAGCCTTTTTCGGCGCCTGTGCTGCTTAACAGAATCAAAACGCACCTGCACATCGAAGACATAATAAAAGAACGGACAACGCAGCTGCGCGACAGAACGGACAAATTGCTGCGCCTGCAAAACAGCATGGTCTCCGTTTTGGCAAACATGGTCGAAAACCGAGACAAACTGACGGGCAGGCACACGGAACGGACCACGAACTACATAAAAATTTTGCTGGGCGCAATGATTGAGCACGGAGTATACGAAGATCAAATAAAAGAATGGGATATGGATGTGGTCGTTTCGTCCGCGCGGCTGCATGACATCGGAAAAATTGTGGTAACCGACCTGATCCTTAACAAGCCCGACAAATTAACAGACGAAGAGATGGAAATAATGAGGACGCACGCGGCGGAAGGCGAAAAAATTATCGACACGATCATCGACGATACCGGCGACGAAGATTTTTTATTCAACGCAAAGCTTTTTGCCGGGACACATCACGAGAAGTGGGATGGCACGGGTTACCCGTGCAAGCTGAAGGGCGACTCCATTCCGCTGCAGGGACGCATTATGGCGATAGCGGACGTATATGACGCGCTCGTGTCGGACCGCCCGTACAAAGCCGCGTTTTCGCACGAAAAAGCTGTCGATATTATTGTCACAAGCGGCGGCACGCATTTCGACCCGAAATTAGCGGAAGTATTTTTAAAAGTAAACGGCCTGTTCGAAAAAGTGAGCGCGGCAAGGTAAGGATGATTTTTTTCAAGAATAGATTGGGTGAGCCGTATGAAGAAGATGAACGTCCGGCGGAGGATCATAATACCAATGATCCTGCTGGCGGTTATTTGTTCGTTGTCGGTATTGGTTCTGTCGGTCGTAATGTTTGGCCGCGACCTGCGCAACGAACTGCACGGAAGAATTGACGCGGCGGCAACAAGCATAGAAAACGAAATACTGCTTATTGAAGAAAGGGTAATAGACGCGGCGGGTGCGATAGCAAGCAACTCGGATTTGACGGATGCGGTAATACACGGAAACCAAGAAAAATTAATTTTGACGGCGTATAACCTTAGGACCATAGCGCAATTGGATTTTTTAACGGTTGTTGACAGCAACGCGCTGGTTCTGCTTAGAACGCATCAGTTGGCGGGATACGGGGACGACCTGTCCGACCTTGCGAACATCAGCATTGCTTTAAGGGGCGAAACGGGTGTGTTCGTTATACCCGGCGCGACGATCAAGCTCGGAATATTGGCGGGCACGCCCATTTACAACGAAATTAACGAAATCGTGGGCGCGGTTTCATTGGGCTACAGGTTTGACACCCAGCGGTTTGTAAACGAGCTGAAAGGGCTCGCGGGCTGCGAAGTGTCTTTTTATTTGTACAACGAGTGTATATCGACAACGCTTGTTGACGAGCGCGGGCTGCCCTCGGTCGGGATCGTCGCGCCCGGCTCGGTGACCGACGTGGTTTTCGCCGGAAAAAGTTTTACAGGCAACGCGGCGCTGCCGGGCGGCGACGCATATCAAAAATATGTCCCGATATTCGGGGCGGACGGTACTGTTGTTGGCATGCTTGCCGTCAGCGAATATACGAGCGGGAACGCGGACAAAATAAAGTCTTTTGCTGTAAACGGATCCATAATCATGCCTGCGGCGATTTTACTTTGCTTTTTTATCGCGCATATCATATCGGGCGCGATCGAAGCGCGTTTCAAGCAAATGATGAACACGATCCGCGAAGAGGACGAGCGGATAAAGGCGATGCTTGACGCGATGCCGCTCGCCGCAAATTTTTTTGACACGCATCATAACAATATACACACGAACGAAGAGTCCGTGCGTATGTTCGGGCTGGAGCGCAAGCAGGATTACCTCGACCGGATCCACGAGCTGTCGCCGGAGTTTCAGCCGGACGGATCGCGTTCGTACGATAAAACATATGAATACGTCAAAGAGGCCTTTGAAAAAGGTCAGGTAAAATTCGAATGGATGCACCAAAATCTTAAGGGCGAGCAGATACCGTGCGAGGTCACACTCGTGCGCATAAAGTTTAAAGACGAATTTGTGGTGGTGGGCTATTGCCGCGACCTGCGCGAGGTTAGAGCGGCGATAAGCGAAAAAGAAAAAGCGATCCACGAAAAAAACGCGCTCGAATTTGTCGAAATGATTTTAAACGCCATAGACGTAATGATTTACGTTACCGATCCCGCGACGGGCGAAATACTGTTCATGAACGACACGACAAAAAAACACTACGCGCTTGAGGGCGAAACCGTCGGCAAGGTTTGCTTTAAAGTTTTCCAGAACGGATATACCGAACGCTGCAGCTTCTGCCCGTGCAACGAGCTTGACCTCAACCCGGACAAAATAGTCGTATGGGAAGAGCTGAGCACGGCTACAGACAGAATCTACAAGAACATAGACAGATACATAAAGTGGACTAACGGCAAAAACGTCCACATGCAAAATAAAATAGACATCACGGAATTGGTGACTGCAAAAGAAAACGCGGAGCAGAGCAACCGTTCGAAGGGATTTTTCCTCGCGCAGATGAGCCACGAGATACGTACGCCCATGAACGCGATACTCGGCATTTCGGAAATACAGCTGCGGGACAAAAACTTCGAGACGGAAGCGGAGTTCGGTTTCATAAAAATTTACGAAACCGGAAACCTGCTGCTTAACATAATAAACGACATCCTTGACTTTTCTAAAATCGAAGCCGGGAGGCTCGAGATAGTCCCGTTCGTTTACGACATACCGAGCCTAATAAACGACTCCGTGCAAATAAACAGACTGCGGTACGAGAGCAAGCCGCTCGACTTTAAGCTGCATGTCGACGAAAACACGCCGCTTGAACTGATAGGCGACGAAGTGAGGGTCCGGCAAATACTGAACAACCTGCTGTCAAACGCATACAAGTATACCGAAGCGGGCGAGGTGGGGATGATCGTTTCTTCGGAGGCGATAGACGAAGACAATGTGATGCTCGTCATCGAGGTTAACGACACGGGCCAGGGTATGAAAGAGGACCAGGTGCAGAGGCTGTTCGACGAATACTCGCGGTTCAATATGGAAACCAACCGGAGCATTTCGGGGACGGGGCTCGGCATGAACATCACCAAGCGGCTCATCGACATGATGAACGGCGAAATAAGCGTGCAGAGCGAGGCGGGCGTCGGTTCCGTGTTCACCGTAAGGCTGCCGCAAAAAATTGCGGGCGCCGCGATCTGCGGATCGGAAGTAGCGGACAAACTAAAAAATTTTGATTTTTACAACACCGGCATTTCCAAAAAAGCGCAGATCGCGCACGAGTACATGCCGTACGGAAAAATCCTCGTGGTGGACGACGTCGAGAGCAACATCTACGTCGCGAAGGGATTGCTCATACCGTACGGTTTAAATGTTGAAACCGCGGGCAACGGAATTGAAGCGATTGAAATGATCAAAGAGAACGGCGATTACGACATCGTGTTCATGGATCACATGATGCCGAAGATGGACGGGTTAAAAGCCACGAAGCATATACGGGCGATGGGATACACGCGGCCGATAGTCGCGCTTACCGCGAACGCGGTCGTCGGGCAGTCGGAAATGTTTTTGACGAACGGGTTCGACGGGTTTTTGTCGAAGCCGATCGATTCGCGCGAGCTCGACGCGCTAATCATCGACATAATACGCGACAAAAAACCCGCCAAGGTTATGGAAGCCGCAAGGCGCGAGCACGGATCAGATAAGCATGTCGAGCAAACAGCCGACATGAAAATGTTTTTTTCATTGGACGCCGAAAACACGATAAAGGTGCTGAGCAGTTTCACGGCTCTGCGTGAACCCGGCGAAGAAGATTTCGAATCGTTTGTCACGGCGGCGCACGGGATAAAAAGCGCGCTGGCGAACATAGGCGAAAA
>WRDG01000069.1 GCA_009783525.1 Defluviitaleaceae bacterium
AAATCCCTGTACATCCGCTTCGGCATATTGATGCCGAAATTTCGTTCCAATACATAAGCGGTTGCCGCTCCGCCCGACTGGCTGTTGACTCTTATGATCGGGTCGTAACTGCGGCCTACGTCGCACGGATCTATCGGAAGATAAGGCACATTCCAAAACGAAACGCCGCAGCCGCTGTCGGCCATGCGGTGCATGCCCTTGCGTATTGCGTCCTGATGCGAACCCGAAAATGCTGTATAAACCAAATCGCCTGCGTACGGATGCCTTTGATGCACCCTCAAGCCGGTCGATTTTTCATAAATATCTATCGCTTTGTCGATTTTCGAAAAATCAAGCTTCGGATCGATTCCGTGCGAAAATAAATTCATGGCGAGCGTTATTATGTCTGCGTTGCCGGTCCGCTCGCCGTTGCCAAACAGAGTGCCTTCCACACGGTCCGCTCCCGCAAGCAGTCCGAGCTCGGTCGCTGCCACCGCAGTCCCCCTGTCGTTGTGCGCGTGAAGGCTGACCGTCAAATTGTCTCTGCCATTCAGCCGCCCGCACATATATTCAATCTGATCGGCGTGAACATTCGGCAAACAAGTTTCGACGGTAAACGGCAAATTGATGATAATTTTTTTTCCGCGCCATACATCTGTGACGGCGTTGCATATTTCAACGGCAAAATCCGGCTCCGTTTGCGAAAAACTCTCAGGCGAATATTCGAACATAAACCGTTCGCTTCCGTAACGCTCCGCCAAAGCGACCATTTGCACGGCTCCGTTCACCGCAAGCGAAATGATTTCATCTTTCGATTTTTTAAAAACCACTTCGCGCTGCAGCGGCGACGTCGAGTTGTAAAGATGAACAATGGCTTGCTTAACGCCTTCCAAAGCTTCAAACGTGCGTTCAATGATGTGCCCGCGCGACTGCGTAAGCACCTGAACCGAAACATTGTCGGGTATCAGTCTGCGCGTAATAAGCTCACGCGCGAACTTAAATTCGGTTTCGTTTGCCGAAGGAAAACCGATTTCAATTTCTTTAAAACCCGTTTCGCATAAAAACTTAAAAAATTCCAGTTTTTCGTCCAAAAGCATCGGGACGTTAAGCGATTGGTTGCCGTCCCGCAGATCCACGCTGCACCATGCGGGAGCTTTCGATAATGTTTTGCCCGGCCAGCTCCGCTGCGGAAAGTCGAAGGCAGCGGGTTTTTTGTACTTGAAATGATTCATTGCAGTCACTCCTTGGAATAATATCCGAAAATAAACATGGCTTCTCGTCTGTAAGAGACGAAAGGCCATTTTCCGCGATACCACTCTAATTTATCCGCTAAAAAGACTGCAAGCAATTTTGATAGGGATACACTCTGCCGGGTACGCCGCGTAAACGGTTGATACCCTGCCAAAATAACGGTCGGCTTCCGGCCGCTCCTATTACGCGCCATTTTTTGGCACGCTGTTCAGGCGGCCGCTCCAAGGCGAGTTCTGTTGCACAGGGTTAATGCCTCGCACCGCGGCTGTTTAAACCGTTGGCATTTCTCTGGAAACCCGGCGCAGCGTACTATTCCTTTTCACTGCGTTTATCTATTCAATTGGCGGGATGATAACACAAAAAAAAATTTTGTCAACCGCCGTTGCTTTTTATGTTTAAAACTGCGGCAGCCATTTTTTTTCGGCCTCGAACATTTCGTCCACCATCGCTTGAATTTTTTCGAGCGTCAGCACCGCGGCGGTCAACGGGTCGAGCATGACGGCTTGAGCCGCCATTTTTTTATCGCCGGTGAGCGCGGCCTTTACCGCCAGCTCCTGCACCGAGATGTTGCTTCGGTTAAGAGCCGCAAGCTGCTGAGGCAGCTCGCCGACATAGCACGCATGCACTCCGTTTTCGTCCACCATGCACGGGACTTCGACCACGCAATCGTACGGCAGGTTTGTTATCAAACCCTTGTTTAAAACATTGCCGTGAATTTTATATGGGATCCCCGTCTTTAACGCCTTCATGATGCCGGGCAGGTATTCCATTCCTTTTTTTAATTCGATGGGAGCCGTGCCGTCTATCTGCATTTGCAAATTTTCGTAAAAATCGTCCTGCCTCGCGGAAACAAATTTAAAACAGTCGCCGTCGTAAATTTTCATGTGCGGCCAAGTATTGCTTCCCCTTATTTTTTTAACCCATGCGGGATCTTTTCTGAAGTACGGCAGATATTCCGAATAGTGATACGACGATTCTGTGACGTAATATCCGAAATACTTCATCACTTCAAATTTTGCGGGATTGCAGTCGAAAACGGCGGGATCCTTAATCGCTTCGAAAAGTTTCGGATAATAATCTTCGCCGTCGTAATTTAATTCCAACGCCCAAGCCATGTGGTTGATTCCCGCACAGGTGTATTTCAATTTTTCCGGCACATAGTCCGGCCCGAAGTAGCGCTTCATGTCATACGGCAGCCCCTGCACGCTGTGACACAGACCGACGCATTTTACCTTCGAACCGATGAGCACGCCCCACGAAATCATTGCGGCCGGGTTCACGAAATTTACGAGCCATGCGTTCGGGCACAGCTCTTCCATGTCGCGGCACAGATCCATAAAGACAGGCAGCGTCCTCAGCGTCCGGAACACGCCTCCCGGTCCGAGCGTGTCGCCGATGTTTTGGTCGACACCGTATTTCATTGGGATGTCGAGGTCGAGTTTATACGCGTCGAGCGTCCCAACTTGAATTGTTGTGACCACCACGTCGGCTCCGGCGACCGCTTCTCGCCTGTCAAGCGTCGTTTCGATGACAAAGTTAACTTTTCCCGCTTCGACCATTTTTTTACACAGCTTGCCGATAAAAACAAGCCGCTCTTCGTCGATGTCCATCAACGAAACCGTTAAACCCTCAAGCTCCGGCGTAAGGATCATGTCCGTGACAACGCTCCGTGTAAAACAAATGCTGCCCGCGCCGATAATCGCAACTTTCATTTTAATTTCCTTTCGCGCCGCGCAAGCAGTGTAAAGAAAAAAAATTGCTTGCAGCCGCAATTTTTTTTCAATTCCTGCCTGCCGTGTTTTTTATCAATTATAATAACGATATTGTGATACAAAATACAAAAAAATAATTACGGAGGTTAGGCAAATGCAAACGGAAAAAAATTTTTTCGGCAAACCATTTTGGCAGGATTTGGACGTGACCGCGGTGAACCGCAACCTCTCCCACACAAAGTGGCGCGCATTTGAAAACGAAACGCAGGCGGTTGAAGGATACGCCAATCATTCAAAATATGTCTTCCCTCTTAACGGGACGTATTTATTTAAATTGTTTGCCGATCCGGATTCGGCAGACAATTTTTTTTGCCCGGACAATAAACGCGAAGGCTTTTGCGATATTCCCGTCCCATCATGCTGGGAGCTCAACGGACACGGCGAGCCTATCTACACCAACCGCGTTTTGCCGTGGGATTACAGCGGAGAAGGCGCTCACATGGTCAAGCCCGCAACAAATTTTTTAAGCGTGCCGAATCCGCCGCATCTACCAAAAGATAATCCGACCGGCTGTTACTATAAAAAATTCGAAGTCCCTTCGCATTTTGCGGGGCGAGATATTTTTTTGCGTTTCGACGGCGTGGAGTCGTCATATTATCTTTGGATTAACGGCGAACCCGTAGGTTATTCCGAAGACAGCAAACTGCCGTCCGAATTCGACGTAACCGCTTATATAAAACCCGGCGAAAACAGCATGGCGTTAAAAGTTATTCGCTTTCCGAAAAGTTTTTATCTTGAAGACCAAGATTATTGGCACATCTCAGGCATACACAGGGATGTTTGGCTCGTCGCGAAACCCTCGGTGCGGATAAACGATTATAAAATAAACGCCGTTCCCGATTTGAACAGAGGCGTCGGTATGCTTGAAGCCGACATTAATGTTTCCCGCATGCCCGGGTTTGGCGAGTGCAATGTTAAGCTGGCAATTTTTGACGCGGACGGAAATAAAATCGCTTCAAGTGTTTCAGGCGTCCGCATTGAAGCCGAATACACCATGAGGAACAAACCTACGGCAAACAGCGCGCGAATATGCCTGACAGTTCCGCACGTTAATTTATGGTCGCCGGAAAAACCTTATTTATATACGGCCGTATTCACGTTAACCGACGGCAGCGGAAATGAAACAGACTGCGAGGCCTGCCGGGTAGGATTTAAAAAAGTCGGGATAGAAAACGGAATATTAAAAATAAACGGACAACGCATAGTAATGCACGGCACCAACAGGCACGAGCATTATTACGGAAGCGGACGCACAGTGCCGCGAGAGCAAATGATAAAGGAAATAATTGAAATGAAGCGGATGAATATAAATTCCGTTCGGACATGCCATTACCCCGACAGTCCTCTTTGGTACGACCTGTGCGACGAATATGGGCTCCTTGTCATCTGCGAGTGCAATGTCGAGACGCACAGCATGCACGGGCAACTGACGCATGACCCTTCATGGGCGAAGCAGTTTTTAGAACGCGCGGTACGCATGGTTCTCGAATATAAAAATCACGCTTGCGTTTATTCCTGGTCACTCGGAAACGAAAGCGGAACGGGCCCCAATCACGCTGCAATGGCGGGTTTTATCAGAGAATACGATTCGACCCGTCTGTGTCAGTACGAAGCCGGCAATCCGGGTAAAAACGTTTCTGACATTCGCGGCGACATGTACGCGCAAATCGAACGCATTATGTCGATGCTTACAGATCCGATCGACAATCGCCCCGTCATTTTGGTCGAATACCTTTATCAGATAAGAAACAGCGGCGGCGGCATGCATCACTTCGTTGATCTGACCGAAAAATATGAGCGCTTCCAGGGCGGCTACACATGGGATTGGTCGGACAAATGCCTTTTGCGTAAAAATGATGCGGGCGAAACATATTTTGCATACGGCGGAGACTTTGACGAAAGCGTGACCGAATGGGAGTGCCCGCTGTTTATGACGAACAACGGCTTAGTATTACCGAATCTAAAGTGGAAGCCCGTAGCGTATGAAGTCAAGCAGGCGTACGCGCCCGTTACGGTCAAGCCGGAGGATACGAGCAGCCCGTGGTCAATAGGACGCATGACCGGCAGGTATGTCTTAAGCAATAAAACATACACGCGGCAAATTGACGAATTTACAATTACGGCTACGCTTCGGGAAGACGGAACGGCTGTAGCGTCAATAATTATCGAAACCGGAGTTCTCGGACCGCTCGAAAAGAAAATAATCGATGTAAACATTACATACGATTATCAAAACGAATGCGAATATTTCATAGAGTTTTCCGTCACCGAAAACGTCGGCTCGTTTTACGCGCAGGCGGGCTATGAAATAGGCTGCTTTCAATTTCCGTTGAAATACGCGGCAAAAAAATATCTGCTTGAAAAAAATTCTTGCTGCAAACCAAACAGACAGACGGTTAACGTTTCGCACGACGAAAATAAAGTTTTTATTCAATGCCCGTTGTATGAAGCTGAGATAAACAAGCAGACGGGTTTGATCGAAAAATATGCAAAAGACAATTTCAATTATTTTGTTTTTTGCGGCAAACCTGCGTTTGACCGGCCGTACACGGGACTCGACGCAGATGTCAACTGGGGCTGGTGGGGATTATTGCTTCCCGTGCGGCAGCAAAACATGATAATTACCGCAGAAGAAATTAAAATTCTAACCGACGATAAAAATACGCGAGCCGTCGTCGAAGTGCCGTTTAATATCGTATCGTTAAAAGACGGGAACGAATTGGTTTCGCGTGTAAAAATCAAGTATGCATTTAATTCGGACGGCACGATTGAAACCGACGCCAGATTCGACATTTGCGACGCGCTTTGCTATGTGCCGCGCGCCGGCCTTGAAATCGTCCTGCCTAAAGGCTTCGATAATTTATCCTATTACGGCTGCGGCGAAAACGAGTGCTACATGGACAGAATGCTTTCCGCCAAGCTCGCCGTACATAAATCCACCGTTCGCGCGCAGCACTTCCCGTTTATACCGCCGTCCGAAACCGGCGGCCATGAACAGACTCGATGGCTGGCGTTATCCGACTGCGCCGGCCGTGAAATAAAAATCAAAAGCGTTTCGCCGTTTCATTTCAGCGCGTTAAAAAATTCTGTCGCCGATTATCAAAACGCGACGCATGACCACAAGCTGCCCCGCCGCGAAGAAACCTTCCTTCACATCGACGCGGCGCACGCAGGCATTGGCTCAGACATGTCATGGAGCATAGCCACCGCTCCGGATCAGCGAATAAAAGCAGGCGTATACCATCTAAACTTTATGATGATTTTTTAAGGAGACGCTATGAACGCAAAGCAAAGGCACATCGCGGCGCTTACATTCGGCAGCCCCGACAAAATTCCTTTTTCGCCGGGCTATCCGCGCGAGTCCACAATAAAAAAATGGCAGTCGCAAGGGCTGCCTAAAAATCAAAATTATATAGAAGCATTGGGCGAGCTGCTCGGGTTCACTCCCGATCCGCACACAGTCGGGTATCCGGCAGTCACAAGGATGATTCCCGCGTTTGAAGAAGAGGTGCTTGAACGCCGCGACGGCCATTTGATCGTCCGCGATTGGATGGGCGCCGTCGTAGAAATAAGCGACTGCTTCGACGTTTCCTATTTGCGCGCGGCAAAAGATTTCGTCACGCGCAAGTGGCACAGGTTCCCGGTTAATAACAGAGACGACTGGATTGAAATGAAACGCCGTTACGACGCGAAAGACGAACAACGCTACGGTGATCTTTTGCATGCAAAAAACGAAGCAGACAAACTCGGCAGCCCGATTTTTTGGGCGGTTAACGGTCCTTTTTGGCAATTAAGAGAGTGGATGGGCTTTGAAGGACTATGCGTGGCAATGCACGACGAACCGGATTTTGTTTTCGAAATGGCAGATTTTTGGAATAATTTTGTCGCGGATGTATTGAAACGGGCATGCGAAACCTGCGTGCCCGACCACATCATGATCAACGAAGACATGGCTTATAAAGCGCACGCGATGATTTCGCCGTCCATGACACGCGAATATGTGCTCCCATCGTACGTTAATTGGAAAAAAATTTCGTTCAATGCGGGCACGGCAGTGTTCGATGTTGACAGCGACGGTTATATAGGCACGCTGCTGCCTCTGTGGGTTGAAGCGGGAGTTAATTGCAACTCGCCGGTCGAAGTAGCGGCCATGAACGACATCGTAGCTTTCCGCGGCCAATACGGCGAGTCGATGGCATACAGGGGAGGCATAGACAAAAGATGCATCGCCGCAGGCGGCGATGCATTAAAAAATGAAGTGATGAGAGTCGTGCCTCCCATGCAAAAAGCCGGGGGTTTTATCCCCGGCTGCGACCACGGTGTTCCGCCCGACATTTCATGGCAAAATTTTATCAAATACTCAAGGCTGCTCGCGCAGCTCGGCGGCTGGATATAAATTAATTTTTTACGGTTAATTGCAATCAACGGATAATTAACCGATCAGCAAACGGGCGGCGCGTGTTTTGGCAAGCTTGCGGAGCGTCTCCGTCCATCCGCGTTTTATATCGGGGCCGGTATTTTTAATGTCCGCCGAAAAACCTTCCGTACCCAATTGCTTCGCTTTGCTCGTGCCCAAATTATGATACGGCATTATTTCGAAGCCTTTTAAATCGGGATGGTTTGACAGCAGAGCGGCAATGCCTTCCATGTGTTCCATTGTGTCGTTAACTCCATGGATTAACGGGCAGCGCAAAATTACGTTCGCGCCCGCTTTTAAGATGCTGTCCAAATTTTTTAAAATTATTTCGTTGTCTGCGCCGGTAAATTTTGTATGGCTTTCCGCCGCTGTGTCCTTGTAATCAAACAAAAATAAATCAGTGAATGTTTTTACGGAATGAATATCCGCAGTATCACAATAGCCGCAGGTTTCCATGCAAGTATGGAGACCGGCGGCTTTACATTTTTGCAAAAGCTCCATTGAAAATTCAAATTGCGCCATCGGTTCGCCGCCGGTCAATGTCACGCCGCCGCCCGAATTTATATAAAAAAGCTTGTCTTTTAAAACCTCATTGAGAACCTCGTCCGTTTCCATTTCTTTCCCCGCAGTCCGTATCGCGCCGGCGGCGCAAACGGACGCGCAGCTTCCGCAGTTGTCGCAGAGTGTACGGTCAAAATATTTCAAGCCGTTTGCGTCCGAACCATGCGCCCCGTTTTTGCACGCGGCAGCGCATTCCGCACAACCGATGCAGCGCTCCGGCAAATACATCAACTGCGGATGAAACGCGATCGACTCGGGATTGTGGCACCAAACACAATTGAGCGGACATCCTTTCATAAATACGGACGTTCTTATTCCCGGCCCGTCATGAAATGAAGCCCTCTGTATGTCAAAAATTATTCCCTTCATATGGCATGTTCCGTCCTCGAAATTATTTCTTCTTGCTGTTGTTTAGATAATTGAACGAAATAAGCGCTGAACCCGCCTACGCGGACAATCAGCGACCGGTATTCGTCAGGCCTTTCCATCGCGTTTTTTAAATCTTCCGAATCCACCACGTTTATTTGCAACTGACCTCCGCCCATTTCAAAAAATGTTTTAAACATGGCCGTTACATTTTGCCTCTGCTCATCCCACAAAATTTTTCGGAACTTTACGTTTAAGTTGATGCTCGTGTAATAATATTTATCGTACGGCAATTTCGAGCATGAATTAAACAGCGACGTGATTCCGTCTGTGTCACGTCCTTGCGATGCGCCCGCAGAGTCGGCAAGCGGAGCCCAAGCTTTACGTCCGTCCGGCAAAGCGCCGACGCAAGCGCCCTGGCCCATGTGAAAAATAAAAATAACTTCGCCCGCCCAAAATGTTCCGCCCATTTCAGCAGGGTACGAAGTTATTTCTTTATATATGTCGCGTGTAATCCGCACGCGCATATTATCCGCTTCTTCAATATTGTTGCCGAACTTTGGCGCGGCTTCCAATTTAACGCGCAGCGTTTCAAATCCATCGAAATTACAATCCAACGCCGTGATCAGCTCCGCCATATTACAAAATTTTTCGTCAAAAACTATTTTTTTTATGGCAGTAAGCGCGTCGGCTGTGTTGGTAAGCCCTATAATTTGGCTGTGAGCCCCGTATTTCGAACAGCCTCCCTCGTATATACCCATGCCGCGCTCGACGCATTCAGGCATTAGCAGCGTCCTCGAACTCGACAAAACTTTTTTCCGCACCCTCATGTCAAAATTTGCGCGCTCCACGCCTTTTTGCACGCAATATTTCATTTGATTGCAGTACGCGTCAAAAACCTGTTCGAAATTATCAAAAAGCGTCATGTCTCCGGAATATATGCCGACCTGCTTTTTTTGCCTCGTGTCGAAACCGTTGTGCAATGCCAAATCGAGCATTTTTGCCGGAGTGAACAATCCGACCGCGCACATCAGGTTGGACGTATAAGGTACGGCCGTTTGGCTGCAGCCTATCAATGTGTAATTGTTTGCGTCTTCTTGCGAAAATCCGCTGCGCTTAACCATCGGTACATAAACGTCGTCGTTATACAGAGCCGGCAATGATTGCCCCGACGAAACACCGTCCATCGCAAAATTCCACAGACGTTCGGATGATTTGTCGGTAAGCCTCAAACACAGATTAGGGACTTTCATTTTTAATTCGCGCGTCGCTTCCAATATTA
This sequence comes from Defluviitaleaceae bacterium, assembly GCA_009783525.1. Lineage (GTDB taxonomy): Bacteria > Bacillota > Clostridia > Lachnospirales > WQUN01 > WRDG01. The sequence goes on from WRDG01000069.1 coordinate 9,629, forward strand.
AATATGTAAGGTCATTTACGGCGTTTTGACCGTCGGGAGTGAGTCCGCCTATCGTCATGTTCAAGATCCCGCCGTTGTCGTTGACCCGCCTAAGCATGTCCT
>WRDG01000070.1 GCA_009783525.1 Defluviitaleaceae bacterium
GGCGACGCGGACGTGGGCAGGGGCGTAAATTTCGGGTGCGGCGCAGTAACCGCAAACTACGACGGAAAAAACAAACACCGCACGGTTATAAAGGACGGCGCTTTTATAGGCTGCAACGTCAATCTTGTCGCGCCCGTCACAATATTTGAAAACGCTTACGCGGCGGCGGGCTCCACGATAACCGCGGACGTGCCCCCGGACGCGCTCGCCATAGCGCGCGAGCGGCAGGTCAACAAAGAAAACCGCTCGCCGAAAAAAAAATTATAGACCTGCGGTAAATTTGCCGAGCACGTCGGTTAAGGCCGGATACCCTATCTCTTGCAAGTCGTAAGAGATCCTGGTGTTCGGCTTGTTTATTTTTATTACGCGCGCGAGGTCGATCGGAGTCGCCACCACAACCGCGTCGCAGGGGGTTGCGTCTATTGTCGCGGCGAGATCCGCAGTCTGCTGTTCGCCGTAGCCCATGGCAGGAAGTACCTGCCCGATGTTCGGATAAATTTTGAATGTTTCGGCGAGCCCGCCTTTTACGTACGGGCGCGGGTCGATAATTTCCGCCGCGCCGTAGCGCTTCGCCGCGACCACGCCGGCCCCTATTTTCATTTCGCCGTGAGTTAGTGTTGGGCCGTCTTCCACTACCAAAACTTTTTTGCCCTTGATCAAGTCGGGGCTGCCCGCCTTTATGACGGAAACCGCGTCAACAACTTCCGCGCGCGGGTTTACTTTTGCTATGTTTGCGCGCACGGTTTGTATGTCATCAAAGTTTGCGCTGTCTATTTTGTTTATGACCACCGCGTCCGCAATGCGGAGCGTCACTTCGCCGGGATAATACGAAAGCTCGTGTCCCGGGCGGTGCGGATCCGTCACAGTTATCATCAGGTCGGGCTTGTAAAACGGGAAGTCGTTGTTGCCGCCGTCCCACAGAACAATGTCGCAGCCCGCAGGGTCGTTTTCCGCCGCGCGGAGTATTGCCTCATAATCGACGCCCGCATAAATTACGTTCCCGCTTGCGATATGCGGCTCGTACTCCTCCATCTCCTCGATGGTGCAGCCGTGCTTCGTCAAATCTTCGAGCGCCGCGAAACGCTGCACCTTTTGTTTGACGAGGTCGCCGTAGGGCATCGGGTGGCGCACGGCGATAACCCTGTACCCCATGCCGTTTAAAATTTCCATCACGCGGCGCGACGTCTGGCTCTTGCCGCAGCCCGTGCGGACCGCGCCCACCGCGACAACGGGCTTGCTGCTTTTAAGCATCGTCCGCTTGTGCCCTAACAGCGTGAAGGCGGCGCCGGCCGCGTTTACCCGCGCCGAAAGTCCCATCACATAAGCATAAGGCACGTCGCTGTATGAGAAGACGCACTCGTCCGCGCCGTATTTTTCAATCAGGCTTTCGAGTTCGTCCTGCGGATAAATAGGTATCCCGTCCGGATAAAGGCCGCCGGCAAGCTCCGCCGGATATTTACGCCCGGCTATGTCCGGAATTTGCGCGGCCGTAAACGCCGCGACCTTGCAGTTTGGGTTGCCGCGGTAGGCCGTATTGAAATTGTGGAAATCTCTGCCCGCCGCCCCGATGATAATTACCGTCTTCATTTTTTTTCTCCTTTGCGAAAAATTAATTTCAAATCATTTTTTATTGTGATGCGTATTTATGCAATAAATATATATGATTATGCGTGAATATGCAATAAATATAAGCGATCATGAATATTTATGCAACAATTTTTTTGGCGGCACAAAAATTTTTTCAAATAATTTTTTTTGCGGCGGCCGTCAGGCCGCCCACCTCCGCTTGCGTCAAATATCTGTAGGCTCCCTTTTGCAGCGCGCCCAAGTACAGATTCCCCACGCCGATCCGCTTGAGGCGGATTACGCGGTGCCCCACCGCCTCGCACATTTTTCTTATCTGGCGGTTTTTGCCTTCGCGTATTGTTATTTGCGCGTCGCAGTATGTTCCGTGCCTGCCTAAAATTTTTACCTTTGCCCGCGCGGTTTTTGCCCCGTCTATCTTCACGCCGTTTTCTAATGCGCCAAGCGCGTCCGAGTCCGGCACGCCGCTTATCCTCACCGAATATTTTTTTTCCACTTCGTGCTTCGGATGCGTGAGCATATATGCGAAATCTCCGTCGTTTGTCAAAAGCAGCAGCCCCGACGAATCGTAGTCGAGCCTGCCGACCGGAAAGACGCGGCGCGGCTCGCCCTTTACGAAATCGACGGCGCACGGGCGTCCCTGCGGGTCGCTCGCGGATGTGACCACCCCTTCGGGCTTGTGCAGCATGATGTAAACATATCCCGCCTGCGTTTCCACTTCGCCGCCGTCCACAGTCACGCGGTCGCGCCGCGGATCGACGCGGACGCCCGCCTCGAGCACCGTTTCGCCGTTAAGCATGACTCTCCCGTCCGCAATCATTTTTTCTGCGCCGCGGCGCGACGCGACGCCCGCGCCCGCCAAAAATTTTTGCATCCTGACCTGCATACGCCGCCCCCTTATTCGCGTTTATAAACGCGCCGTTTAAAAAATAACAAGCGGAAAAAAAATCTGCGATCAATCCGTTTTTGCGAAGAGTAAAACCGTTGATTTGTAGTTGACCATCGAATACTTTACAATGTCCGAAATATATACAAAGGGGCGGCATCATGCAACCGTACACACTCACGGGCTTCGCGGACGAAGCCGGGTTCACGGCGGAGGAGCAGATCGAGGCTTTGGCTTCAAACGAAATTTTTTACATGGAAGCGCGGACGATAGACGGCAAAAATATTTTGGATCTGTCCGACGACGAGCTCGCGGTTATAAAAAAGAAGCTCGATACGAAAAATTTTAGGGTTTCCGCAATCGGCTCGCCGATTGGCAAGACACTGCTGGCCGACCCGTTTGACAATGTGTTGAAAAAATTTGACCGGGCTGTTTGCGCGGCAAAAATTTTGGACGCGAAATTTATCCGCGGGTTCAGCTTTTACATACCCAAGGACGCCCCGCACGAAACTTTCGCGGACGAAGTCGTTTCGCGCCTGCTCGAACTGTCCGCTGTCTGCAAAAAAAACGGCCTCGTTTACGCGCTCGAAAACGAGTCCGGCATCTTCACCGACATACCCGAGCGCTGCGCCTACGTGCTTGAGCGCGTCGGCTCGCCCTCCTTCGGGCTCGCGTTCGACCCGGCAAACTTTATTAACAACAACGCCGAGCCATTCCCCGAAGCCTTCGGCCTCTTGAAGCAGTACATACTTTACTTCCACATCAAAGACGGAACGGTAATCGACGGCGTGTACCACAACCGCGCTGCAGGCGAAGGCAGCGGCCAAATTGCCGCAATGTTAAAAGCCGCTTTTGACGGCGGCTTTAAAGGCTTCCTTTCTATCGAGCCGCACCTCGCGGCGGGCTACCGTTCAATCGACCCCACCATTTTTCAAAAAAAGGCGGAGACCAGCGCCGAGCTTTTTACCCTCGCAGCAAACGCACTTAAAAAAGTGCTGAAAGATATCGGCATGTAACACAGAACCGGCAGGCACATACCTATCAAACTGCGAAGAGGCTGAATATGAAAGAGCTTATAAAAAACGATGCGTCAAAATGCATCGGCTGCAACAGGTGCATCAGGTTCTGCCCGGTCGAGGGCGCGAACATCGCCTATAAAGAGGACGAAGCCATCAAGGTAAGGACGGACGGCGCTAAGTGCATCGCTTGCGGCGCGTGCATCGACACGTGCAGGCACGAATCGCGGGGTTACTCTGACGACACGGAAAAATTTTTGTCCGACCTGCGGGCGGGAGTAAAAATTTCGCTGTTCGCGGCGCCCGCGAACAGAACCAACGGAGAGAACGGCGGCAGGCTGCTCACATGGCTGCGGCGCCTGGGCGTCAATAAAATTTATGATGTATCGCTGGGCGCGGACATATGCACATGGGCGCACATAAGGCACATCGAAAAAAACCGCCCGCCCGCGATAATCACGCAGCCGTGCCCGGCTATCGTCAACTACGTGCTGCTGCACAGGCCCGAGCTCGCCAAATACCTTTCGCCAGTGCAAAGCCCGATGCTCTGCACGGCAATTTACATGAAGCGCTACAAGGGGGTTTCGGACAGCCTCGCCGCGCTCTCGCCCTGCATAGCCAAATCAAACGAGTTTGAACAGACACAGCTTGTCAAATACAACGTCACGTTCAAAAAGCTTTACGAGTACATAAAGTCGCAAAACATCCGGCTGCCAAACGAAGCGACGGGTTTCGACCACGCGGAGAGCTCGCTCGGCAGCCTGTTTCCGATGCCGGGCGGTTTAAAAGAAAACATCGAAGCGTATCTCGGTAAGTCGATAAGGATAGACAAATCGGAGGGGCCGGAAACCGTTTACAGGGCGTTGGACGAATACGCGAAGCAAAGCCCGAGGTTTTATCCGGCGGTGTTCGACGTGCTTAACTGCAAGGAGGGCTGCAACCTCGGCACGGGCTGCACGCACGAAAAAAGCATGTTCGAAATAAACACCGTTATGGACGGAGTGCGCAAAAGCGTGACCGAGCAGCGCGGCCGCGCAGATTTTGACGCATTGTACGAAGGGTACGACAAGGAGCTTCGCCTTAATGATTTTTTACGCGCATACCAATCCGCGCCGGTAAAGCTGTACGAGGTAAGCGAGAAGCAAATCGAAGAGTCGTACGCCAAGCTCAATAAATTTTCGCATGTCGACCGCACGTTCGACTGTTCGGCGTGCGGGGCGGACTCGTGCCGCGAGATGGCGCGCCAAATCGCGCTGGGCTTTAACATCGCCGCGAACTGCATCCAAAAAGTCCGCGCCGACGTTCACTCGGAGCACGACCTTGTGCTCGAGCTTTCTGCGGCCAACGTAAAAAATATCGACGAGATACTCGTCGACATTTCGAAAATCAAAAATCTTACCGCGGACATTTCGCAAAACGTGACCGGCATCAACACGGCGCTCGACCAGTTCAACAAAATGGCGAAGGAGATCAACCAAATCGCCATGAAAATAAACATCATCGCGCTAAACGCTTCGGTCGAGGCCGCGCGCGCCGGGCAGTTCGGCAAGGCGTTCGGCGTGATCGCGGAAGAGATACGAAGCTTAGCCAACTCGTCGAAAAAAACCGTCGCGGCCACGGAGGACGTCACGGAAAAGGCGGACCTGTCCATCACCTACATCAACAACATGATCAAACAGATAAGCGGCGAAGTGGAAAAAGCGTACAACGTGATTTCGGACATTTCGGAAAAAACGCAGAAGACATTGCAAAAAGACGGGCTTATAAAATAAGAATTCGATGATTAACTGAAAATGCCGATTTTGCGCTTCGAAAAATTCCTTAAAATTTTTCTAAAGAAAAATTTTCATTGCCGGGATTTTTCACGCGCAAAATCAAATGCTTGACCGATCGTTATGCCCTGTGATACAAAGTGCAGACTTGTTTGTTCAAGGCCTCGCGGTATACGGGTCTTTGCATATAATAACGCAGCGCCGCCCGTTCCGTTTCTTTTTTTGCGTTAGTGCGCTAAAAACCCCGTTAAGCAGGCGGGGTTTTTTTTGTCCCGGCCATTCGGAGGTATTCATGCTTATTTCTTTTATCAGGCACGGCATGACCGTCGCCAACGAAAACAAGCTCTACTGCGGCAGAACCGACCCGCCGCTTTCTAAAAACGGCATCCGTTTGCTCGCCGCGCAAAAAAACGAAACCGCATACCCCGAAGCCGATATTTTTGTGTCAAGCGGACTCGCGCGCGCGGACGAAACCCTGCGCGTAATTTACGGGCGCGGGCCGGACATTGTCATGGACGACTTGCGCGAAATGGATTTCGGCGATTTCGAAATGAAAAGCTACGACATGCTAAAGGACAACCCGGACTATATCCGCTGGATTTTGGACGCGCAAAACGTCGCCTGCCCAAACGGCGAAAGCCGCAATGAGTTTGACGCGCGCGCGGCCGCGGGATTAAAAAAATTGACGGAGCTCGGGTACGGCTCGGCGGTCGCGGTTTGCCATGGCGGCATAGTCGTTTCAATTTTGGAAAGCCTCTTCCCGGGCGAAAAAAATTTTTACGAATGGCAGCCCGGCTACGGGCTCGGCTACACGATAGACACGGATGCGAAAAAATGGAAGCTTATCGGATCCCGCTCGTAATCGCCGCGGCGTTCGCGCTCGACTGCGCGCTGGGCGACCCGCAGAACCCGCTGCATCCGGTCAGGTTTATAGGCGGCTGCATAAGCGCGGGCGTAAAAATTTTTGCGCGCCCCGGTTTAACGTCAAACGCCGTAAAATTTTTTTTGGGCGCGTTTTTGAGCCTGATTGTCGTCTCATTGTCGTTCGCGCTGCCGTTTGCCGCGCTGTTTTATTTGTACAGGCTAAATTTTTTCGCAGGCCTCGCCGCCGAAGCGGCTCTGTGTTATTTTGCGATTTCGCCCAAGGCCCTCGCCGACGAAGGCATAAGGGTCGGCGGCCTGCTCGAAGCGGGAGACACGGAGGGCGCGAGAGCGGCGCTTTCGCAAATAGTCGGCAGGGACACGCAAAACCTTGGCGAGCAGGACATCGTAAGGGCGGCGGTCGAAACCGTTTCGGAAAATTTATCAGACGGCGTCATCGCTCCGCTGATATTCATCTGCATAGGCGGCGCGCCGCTCGGTTTCGCATACAAGGCCGTCAACACGCTTGATTCGATGATAGGCTATAAAAACGCGAAATTCGAATACTTCGGAAAATTTGCGGCGCGGCTCGACGACATTATAAATTTTATACCCGCGAGGGTCTCCGCCGTTTTTATGATCATTGGCTGCGCGTTTGCGGGCGGCAGCATTAAAAACGCCGTCAAAATATTTTTGCGCGACAGGCACAACCACAGCAGCCCAAACTCGGCGCAGGCCGAGTCGGTTTGCGCGGGCGCCCTCGGGCTGCGGCTCGGCGGCGAAAGTTTTTACGGCGGCTCGCCGGTGCAAAAGCCGACGATAGGCGACGCCGTAAACAAACCCGAGCCGAAGCACATACGCGCAGCAGTCAAGCTTATGTACGCGGCCGCGATACCCGCCGCCGCGGTGCTCGCCGCAGTACGGGCGGCAATCGCTTACCGGGGGGCGCTGTAAAATGTATGAATATTCGCACGGCGGCAACGCCTGCCATGAAAATTCCGGCAAAAAAATCCTCGACCTGTCCGCAAGCGTAAACCCGCTCGGCATGCCGCCCGGCGTGAGCGAAGCCGCGGCGGAAGCGGCGGCGCGCTGCGGGTCGTACCCCGACAATTTTTCTTCACAATTGCGCGAAAAAATTTCCGCTTTCGAAAACGTACCCGCCGACTGGATTTTTTGCGGCGGCGGCGCGTCGGACATAATCTTCCGTTTGCCCAAGGCAGTCCGCGCAAAAAAAGTGATGGTCGCCGCGCCTACGTTTTCCGACTACGAACGGTCGGCGTGCGCGGCAGGATCCGCAATCGCCGTATACAACATGCCGCGCAGCCTTCGCGCCGGCAAAAATTTTGCGGAAGCGGTGGCAAACGAAAGGCCCGGCTTGGTTTACCTGTGCAACCCAAACAATCCGACGGGCTTTTTGACATGCCGAAAGACGCAGTGGCTGCTGCTTGACGCCTGCGCGAACGTCGGCGCGGTTCTCGCCGCGGACGAGTGCTTCATGGATTTCGCGGCGGACGCAAACATTTATACGGCAAAAATTTTTTTGCGTGAATGTCCGCAGCTCGTAATCGTAAAAGCGTTCACAAAAATTTTTGCGATGCCGGGCATCCGGCTCGGCTACGCAATCTGCTCAAACCGGCAAACCGTGGACGGCCTGTACGCCGCCGGCGCGGACTGGCCCGTTTCAAATCTGGCGCAGGCCGCGGGCGTCGCCGCGCTCGCGGACGCCGAAAACTTTATCGCGCAAACGAAGGCATACATAAAATCGGAGAGGGGCAAGACGGAAAAAAGGCTGCGGCGGCTCGGGTTTGAGGTTTTTTGTTCGAAAGCGAACTTTATTTTTTTGCGGAACCCGCACCCGTTCGACCTGCGCGAAGAGCTGCTGCAAAAAGGTATAGCGGTCCGGTCATGCGCAAACTTTAAAAATTTGGGCCTGGACTATTGCAGGATCGCGGTTTCGACCGAAGAAAACAACAATAAATTAATTTCGGAAACCGAAAAAATTATCGGAGAGAGGTTATAAATTGAAACGTAATCTTGAAATGTATTTGGAAGGCATCAAACCTGCTTGCAAAGAAGCGGCCGCTGCGGCGCGGGAGCGCGCGGACAGCTTGATAAAGCCGCCGGGAAGCCTCGGCAGGCTTGAAGATTATGCGGTAAAGCTCGCGGGCATAACGGGCAGCATAAAAAACGGGCCGCTTAAAAAATGCGTGCTCATCATGTGTTCGGACAACGGCGTGGTAGACGAGGGCGTCGCCGCCGCGCCGCAGGAGATAACGCTCGCGATGGCGGCAAACTTCGTCAAGGGCACGACCGGAGCCGCGGTTCTCGCCAAGCATTTCGGGGCGGACATCAGAGTTTTTGACGTCGGCATAAATTCGGACGTCAAACTGCCCGGCGTAACGGACCGCAAAATAAAAAAGTCCACCGGAAATATCGCGCTGGGACCCGCGATGAGCAGAGCCGAAGCGGAGCAGGCAATCCTTGCCGGCATAGAAGCGGCGGAGTCCGCAAAAAACGACGGCTATCAAATTTTGGGCGCGGGCGAAATGGGCATAGGCAACACGACCACGACAACCGCGATACTCTCCGCGCTCACGGGCCTGCCCGCGCGTAGCATAACGGGCGCGGGCGCGGGGCTTACGCCTTCGGCGCACGAAAAGAAAATATTGACGGTAGACGCCGCGGTAAAAATAAACGCGGCTAACGCATCCGACCCGGTCGATCTGACCGCGAAGCTCGGCGGCTTCGACATCGCGGCCATGACAGGGGTTTATATCGGCGCGGCGCACTGCGGGCTGCCCGTTGTCGCGGACGGATACATTTCCGCCGCGGCGGCATACCTGGCGGTTATGTTTAACGAAAAAATTAAAGATTATCTGTTTTTGTCGCATGTTTCGGAGGAGCCGGGCTATCTGCATTACATGAGGCTGCTTGGCATGGAGGCGCCGCTCTGTTTGAACATGCGGCTCGGCGAGGGCAGCGGCTGCCCGCTGATGTTCGCCGTAATAGACGCGGCGTGCGCCGCGCTTAACAATATGGCGACGTTCGGGGAGGCGCTTGCGGGCAGCGGGGAAGAATACCTCAATAATATTTCCGGCGCGGAATGACCTTGCCGGGATGCGTCATGGTGCAGGGCACGGCGTCGTGCCCTATACGGAAATAAATTTGGAAGACGAGGACATTTCGGTTTGACAATTTTTTTTCGCGTTGATATATTAAGCCGACTGTTTTAGTAAGGATTATTTTTTTGGGGAGCGCGTCATGAAAATATCCACGCGTGGCAGGTACGGGCTGCGGGCGCTCGTCGAACTGGCGGGCGCGGAAGGGCCGTGCCTCACTTTAAAAAACATAGCGGAACGCCACGGCATGAGCGAGTATTATCTCGAACAACTATTCGCGCCGTTAAAAAAAGCCGGGCTCGTCACGAGCGTGCGCGGAGCGAAGGGCGGCTACAGACTGTCCAAGCCGCCGGACGAAGTGACGGCGGGCGACGCGCTCCGCATACTCGAGGGTTCGCTCGTGCCGGTTGAC
>WRDG01000071.1 GCA_009783525.1 Defluviitaleaceae bacterium
CGACCTCGCCGATTTGGAAGCGGGCTTTATTTTTGATGTGGTTTATGCGTCCGATGATAATTTTATGGGCGAGGCGCTGTACGATATTCCGCTTTGCCTTGCGCATGAAGATTTGGCCCGCGCTTTGATTGACGCGCAAAAACATGCGCGGGAGCTCGGGCTTGGGCTGATAATTTACGACGCCTACAGACCCGTTTCGGCGCAAATAAAAATGCGCGACCTCGCTCCGGAAGGGCAAAAGCATTTCGTCGCAACCGTACAAAACGCAAACCATCCGAGAGGGGCCGCCGTAGACTGTTCGCTTGCGGACGAATCGGGTGAGCCTCTTGCGATGCCGTCGGGATTCGACGAACTGACGGAGCGGGCCGCAGTAAATTACGCGGGCGGCACAGACGAAGAACGGGCAAACAGAGACCTATTGATAAAAATAATGCATGAAGCGGGTTTGCGCGTGGCCGCTGGCGAGTGGTGGCATTTCGCGCTCGAAGGTGCGGGCCGGTACGAAAGCATGGATTTTTCGTTTGAAGAATTTATGGCAGGGAGGGATTCGGATGAAACCGATTGAAAGGGTGCTTGCGGCAATCGAAAGGAAGCCGTTTGACCGCGTGCCCATCAGGCATCTTGCCGATAGCGAGGTGAACGACAGTCTGTACGATAATTATTGCATAGAGCGCGGAGATTACGACAGCCTGCTTGATGCGTTGGGAGACGATTTTAGGAGCATTGCGCCGTTTTTTAAAGAAGAGTTTCCTGCGCGCCATGTTTCTGCCGCGGATATAAATTCGCCGGGCGGCATACCGGACGACATTTTTCCAAAGGCCGATTGGTACGACTATTCGGAAATAAAAAATCAATGCGAAAAATACCGCGGCTATGCAAAAATTGCGGGCTATTGCGAATTTGACTTTATCAACTCGATCAGTTTCGTGCGCGGCTACGAGCGCGTCATAACGGACATAGCGGAGCTTAACCCCGTTTATTTAAAGCTTGTGGAAATACGGGCGGAGCGTGTAAGCGCTTATATAAAAAATATTTTGCTGGCGGCCGGAGGCGAGATAGACATCGTTCATTTCGGCGAGGATCTCGGCACGCAGTTGAACCTTATGATCAGCATGGATACCTTTGACGGCCTGTTTGCGGATCATTACAAAAATGCGTTTGCCACGGCTCACGCATACGGTGCGAAAACGATGCTTCATTCGTGCGGCTCCGTATGGAAGGCGATACCCAGGCTGATCGAGCTGGGGCTCGACATTTTGGACGTTGTGCAGACGAACGCGGCGGGAATGGAAATCGAACGCCTGCACGCGATGTTCGGCAGCGGCATTTGCTTTGCGGGGACCATGTGCGTGCAAAATGTGCTGCCGTTCGAATCGAAGGAGACGGTTGAATATGAAGTAAAAAAACGCCTCGAACTTTTCAGCCGGGGCGGTTTAATATTGGGGCCGAGTCACTTGATAAACAAGGAAACTCCTCTTGAAAATATTTTGGCGATGTATAAAACAGCTAACGAATACAGACCAATATAGGATAATCTTTTACGATCAGGCCTTTTATTGCGGTTGTTCCGTTTTTTAAATAATAAGCGAGGCGCTGCTCCGTTCCGTTCATCAAATCGTATGCGACTGCTTCACTCGAAGCCTGCCCTTCGATTTCAAGACAGATTTCTTCTGTGACAGTTTCGTCCGCGATAGGGACGTCGAGCCACAGCGCAACCATTAAAGAGCCGTCCGAATGTTCGAGCGGAAAAGAGATAACGTCCGTTTTGTTGTTTGAAACGGACGTTTTTATTTTGAAAAAAGCGCGGCTGCAGCCGTCCAGCGCGGTTGCGGCGTTGCGCCAAGCGTAATAGGACGGTGTCGGCTGGCACGGGTTTACCGTTTGCACCGGAGCGGGCACGCGGCAAAGCGCCTGCGGATGCGGAAACGAGTTGAAATGCGGGTGGCACGGGCCCGCGCCCGTGTTTAGCGCGCTGTGCCCAACCAAACACCGCAGCAAATATTTTGCCATGTACATTTCCGTATAGCCTTCCATAGGCCCGCTCGCCGGATAAATCGAGCCGACATAAATTTCGTTGGCGTAATATTCGCCTTTAAAGCCGAGCAGAATGCAATCGGAAATAAAATCTTTTACATGCGAAAAATATTCGGCGTTCATCGGCGTGCCGTCGGCGGAGCAGCGGGCGTTGCGCGCGATGGGATGCCAGCCGATTGCCGCGGACAAATGCGCGACGGGCACGCGCGAAGCGTCGCCCCAATAATTCCAAACGATCGTCCAATCGCCGCTGTCCGCGCCGAAGCCGTTCCGTAAATAACCTTCGCAGACCGAGTAAAAATTTTTAAAGACACTTTCGTGAGTAAGCGTCATCGGGCGGCGCGGGTTGTGCATGACGCCCGCGCTTCCCTTTTCGGTTATATGCGTAACCGTATGGCTCAGGGTTTCGCTGCGGCCGGCGTCCGAAACGGTCATGAACGCTTCGCTTCCAATAATACGCGCTTCGATTTTTACCGCGCCGCCAAATTTTCCCGTAATTTTTTTGGAATGGCGCACCGGATCGTCCACATGAAACGGATGCCCGCTTGTCGTTTCGGAAAAATATATTTCGCCGGCGGCGGGGTCGTACATTGCGGCCAAATAACAGCCCTCGTTTTTAAACCTGAGCACGACGCCCGTTTCGGCCGGGCTGTCCGTTTCCGCGGAAACGGTCATGTCCGCGGCGCAAAGGTTTTTGTCTGCTATCAGCACGCGACCGTTCGCATAAAAAATTCCGCTTTCTATAAACGCCCCGGCGCTTAGGCAATTTATGTTCCTGTACGACGGATATTCTTCCGCGAGGCTTCCGATTGCTATTTTCGCGCCGGGGTCAACTGATTTAATTGCAGCGTATACCGGCTTGAACAATGTATTGACGCACCAGTCGACGCCGCGGAGCAAAAAGTTCATATTCCATTCGTTGCCTATTTCGTAGATCGCTATGCGGCCTTTAAAATGCCGCGCCATAAAGCGGACGTAGTTAAGATACGCTTCGAACATGGCTGGCGAGCTATCCACGTCGGGCACGGGGTTGTTGTACAGGTCGTTAAGCTCGAGGTAACGCGCCTCATGCCAGCCGAGGCTGCGCGGCGGATCCGTATACAGCCTGTTGCCTTTAAAGTCGAGGTTCATTATTACGGCGACGCCGTTTTTATTGCAGTCGTCCACCGCCGCGTCAAAACACGCGTCCACTTCAAGCACGCCGCGTTCGCGTTCGGTGTACGCCCAAAGATACGAGCCGTTGTCGCCGCCCGCGCGCACCCATTTGTTGCCGAGGTCGTACTGCAGCGGCCCCCAAAGCGCGTCCTGCGCAATTTTTTCTCCCGAAACGCCGTATGAAACAGAAGAGACGGAAACGGCTGCGCCGCGAGAAAAAAGCGCGATGTTTTCGTTTTTGTCCGACATTATTTTTACTCCGCATATCGAAAAAACATGAAAGGCGAAACGGACGGTCTTTTCAAAATTTTCGCCTGTGATAAGGATCTGCTTTGCCCGGACGGTTTTTTGCAGCGGGATTTTTATTTCATGCAAATCCGTATCTATGCCTCCGTTAAAATAAACCGTTTCCCACCGCCGTGCGTCGCGGCTCGTCTGCACGGTCAGGCGTTTCGGCAGAGCCCTGCCGTAGTTCCAATCCTGCCCCATATAGTTCGTGTTGCAAATCAAAACGATTTCGGTGACGGCGCTTTCGGCGGGCAGGTCTATGCGTATCCATTCGGGGCGCGCGTCGGGCGCGTAGCACCCCCAGCTGCACCATATCGTGCCGGGGTTGCCGTCGATCAAATGCAGCGGCAGCATCGGCTGCGACTCCGTTTGCCATGTGCGCGGGGTCATTTCATGCTCCGCGCCCGCGTAATTTGATTTAATCTCGCTTGATTTTTTTAACCGGAATTTTTTGGGCGGCGGCGCGTCCGCCTGCGCGGTTACGCCGGAATAAAAGGTGGGGCTCTCGCCGTAGACATATATTTGGTTTCCGAACGAGTAAACGGGCACGCCCTCGCAGGTCGTTTCTTCTGTGCAGTATCTTTCAAGCGGTCTGTCCATACAAATCCCCTTTGCAATATTTGTTTTGCTTGTGCTATATTCCGTATTATACAAAAATTATTTGTATACACATGCTGTTTTATTGCGGCGGCGTTTATAAAAAATTGCGAAAAAATTTTGCACGGCGGAGGTTAATATGCTGGCGTATGTAGTCAACGCGCCGTACGACGGGAATTTGTGCGAGAGGGAAACGCCGCGCATAGCGGCGGACGAAGTGCTTGTAAGGGTTCGCGCCGCGTCCGTATGCCACAGCGACCTCGATATTATAGAGGGCCGCCGCGTGCATTCGCTGACGCTGCCCGTAATACTCGGACATGAATTTGCGGGAGAAATTATCGAAACGGGCGCCGACATAAAGGATTTAAAGATCGGCATGGCGGTAGGATGCGAGTGCATCATTTGGTGCGGGCGCTGCCGCGCATGCCTCGCGGGCGACACGTCGCGCTGCGAAAATTTTAACGAGCTGGGTACGATGCGCGACGGCGGCTTTGCGGAATACGCAGCCGTGCCGAGCCACATGGTGCATCGTTTGCGCGGCCTGCCTGCGGACGAAGCCTCAAACCTCGAGCCGGCGGGAAACGGATTTCATGCGGCGGAAGCGTGCGGCATCCGCGAAGGCGACGCCGTTGCCGTGATCGGACCCGGGCCTATCGGGTTGTACGCAATGCAGTGCGCGGCGCTCTACAAGCCGGATAAACTGATAATGGCCGGCACGCGCAAAAACCGCCTCGAAACCGCAAAGCTGCTTGGGGCGACGCATACGGTAAACGTAAGCGAAACAGACGCGTATAAATCAATTATTGATATAACGGAAGGCAAGGGCGCGGACCGCGTGATCCAATGCGCCACCACGCCCGAAGCAAACGCGCTTGCCGTAAAAATACTTGGTTCAAATTCTGTTTTGGCAATGGAAGGTTACGGCGGCGGCACGCTTAACATGGCGTTCAACGACTTTTTACAAAAGCCCGTCAGCATTTTGGGCGTGACGGGTGTTTCGCACAGGCATTTTAAGGAAACGCTCGCCGCCGCAGAAAGCGGGAAAATAAAAATAGCGCCGGTAATAACGCACAGGTTTCCGCTGTGCAAAATAGAAGAGGCGTTCAAATTAATGAAGGATAAAAATGCCAACGCGATAAAAATCGTAATAAATCCGTAAAATTACAACGAAAAAATGCAAAAAAATTATTTGATGTAAAAGACCGCGCACGCTTTTTGAATTGCCTGCAAAAACGCGAAAGGAAAAAAAATATGAATGTCGGTTTCGATTTTGATAAATATTTGCTCTATTGCGAAAACAACAATAAAAAAGCCCGCGGTTTTTTTTCGGGCGGTTTTTTACCCGTAAACACATGGACTCTCGGAAAAAATACGTTCGCGGTAAATTCGAGGGACGCGGAGCTGATGTTAAGCGAACAGCTCGCAGGCATAAGCGAAACGATGGAAGAGTACAACGACTGGATCCCTTACCTCGAGCCCTGGCACGGCGTGGGTGTCTTTGCCGAGGCGTTCGGCTGTCCGTTCGAATGGAACGATTACGACGCGCCGTGGACGCGCACTGTCGTTAAAGACATAGAGGGCTTGAAGCGGCTTAAAAAGCCGGAGCTTAAAAATTCTAAAATGCTGCAGTACGTGCTCCGCACGACGGAATATTTTAACGAGCAAACCCGCGGGCAGGTTTATATATCCGCCACGGACACACAGAGCCCCGTTGACAATTTGACGCTTATTGCCGACCCGACTTGGTTTTTAACGGAGGCCTGGGATTATCCGCGGGAGTTCCACCGCGTGCTGTCGAATATAACAGATTTAATGATCGAGTTTACGCTCGAGCAGCGAGCACTTTGCGCCAAACCTGCCGCGCCCGGGCACACCACATGGTCGCCGGATATTTTTGGCGGCGTATCCGTTTCGGAAGACGTAATGGTCATGATGGGGCCCGATTTTTACAACGAATTCGCTAAGCCGTACAACGAACGGTTCGCGGAGGCAACAGGCGGCATCGCAATACATTCGTGCGGCAAATGGGCGCACAGCTTTAAAGCGGCGCAGGACACCCGCGGAATAGTGATGGCGGATCTTTCCGTCAGCAAGATTTACGATCCGGATCCGAACATACCGGAAAAAATAATAAGCGGATTCGGCGACGGCAAGGTGCCCGTGCAGGTACGGGCGGACTACGCGGACATTAAATTGATCGACGAGCTTTTGGGTTCGGACGCGAAACTCATTTTAGTTTTGTGGCGCGCGGACAGCCAAGCGGACAGAGAACGGCAGTACAATGACATAAAAGAAAGATGGGCAAAAAAACGAAAAAAATAATTTGACCGGTATGTTCATGTACCGAAAGGAGCGGACGGTTTGGAAATTTTGCTTGTCCTTATAGGGCTTCCGTTGTTCTTTGCGGTTTTGGTCATGTTCGCCCGCAGGCAAAAAACGCTCGCGGTAATAATCAGGCTTTCGGCGGTGTTTATTTTTGCGGCGACGCTTGTGTTCGTCGTGCTGCACTACAACGAAATATTTATTTTCGACCTTTCGGGCAACGCTTACATTCCGACGGTCATGCTCGCAATCGATATACTGCTTGCGGGCTTTATTATTTATATGGGCATAAAGCACAAATCCCTTTTTGTTTCGCTGCTCGCGCTGCTGCAGATCGGACTGTTCGCATGGTTTGAGCTTGCGGCGGACCACACGGCCGCGCAAAGCGCGCAGACGGTTTACGCGGACAAGCTTAGCCTGATAATGATCGCGATAGTCGGTTTGATCGGGAGCCTCATCTGCGTATACGCGGTCGAATACATGAAGGATTATCACAACAACCACGGCGAGTATAAAGACCGCCGCCGAATGTTTTTTTCAATTCTGCTCGTTTTCATGTCGGCGATGTTCGGGCTTGTCGTGTCAAACGATTTGGTTTATCTGCTGTTTTTTTGGGAGATAACGACTGTCTGCTCGTTTTTGCTCATAAGGTACAACCGTACCGGCGAAGCGATAAAAAACGCTTTTTTGGCGCTTACGCTAAACGTGCTGGGCGGCCTGCTTTTTACCGTCGGCATAGTGCTGCTCGGCGTCTACGAACATGTCACATGCATCAACGGGCTGCTCGCGCTCGATTCGAGCGTGCCTCTCGTTATGGCGTCCGTTTTTTTAATCGCATGCGCAGGGCTGTCGAAATCCGCGCAGCTGCCTTTTTCAAAATGGCTTTTGGGCGCGATGGCCGCGCCCACGCCTACGTCCGCGATGCTTCACTCGTCAACGATGGTCAAGGCAGGGGTGTATTTAATATTGAGGCTCGCGCCCATGCTCGGGTCTAACGCCGCGGGCATAACCATCACGTTAATAGGGGGCATTACTTTTTTTGCCGCGGCTCTTCTTGCGGTCACGCAGCACGACGCAAAAAAAGTTCTGGCCTATTCCACGATATCAAACCTCGGGTTGATAGTTGCCTGCGCGGGAATAAACACGTCCGAGTCGATGTGGGCGGCGGTCATGCTCATTGTGTTCCATGCGATCGCAAAGTCGCTCCTGTTTTTGACCGTCGGGTCGGCGGAACACCAGCTGGGCGGCAGGAGCATAGAAGACATGGACGGCCTGTACCAAATTTCCACCGCGCTTACCATGATGCTTGTGGTGGGCATAGCGGGGATGTTTGTCGCGCCGTTCGGTATGCTCATTTCAAAATGGGCGGCCATGAAGGCGTTCGTCGATTCGGGCAACATCATCATCGTAATGATAATAGCCTTCGGAAGCACGATTACGCTTTTCTTCTGGACGAAATGGATGGGCAAGCTCGTGGCTAACGCACACAGGTTCGCGCCGACCTCGTATGTTATGCGCATCGACGAAAAGGTAAGCCTGTATCTGCTCGCGGCCATGGTCATAATTGTTTGCGCTCTGCACCCGATTATATCGAGCGCGTTTATCATACCGTTCATCGAAGGCGGCGCGGCCGGGTTCGTGCCGCCGATAGGCATGGAGGACACAGCGGTGATAATTTTCATGCTCTTGATACTTTTCCTGTTTCCGATCATACTCATGCCGATCTACACCAAGCATCAGGTTAAAACGACGTCCGTATACCTTTCAGGCGAAAACGCGGGCGACGACGTGAGCTTTAGAGGCAGCATGGGCGAAATAAAAAAAGTCGAGCTGCGCAACTGGTATTTTAAAAAATTGCTTAAGGAAAATTATCTCCTTACCGGGAGCGCAGCGGTTTGCGCCGTGATCATGCTCTGCGGTTTCTTTTTGGCGATGGGGGGGCTGTTTTTATGACCCTGTCAATTTGGCTCATACCGCGGGCTGTCGCCGTCCTCTTGCTCGCGCCGCTGATAGGCGGATTGCTCACGGGGTTCGACAGGATCGTTACCGCGCGGATGCAAAAAAGAAAGGGCCCGCCGCTGCTGCAGCCGTTTTACGACGTGATAAAGCTGCTGCAAAAAGAGGCGACAACCGTAAATAAAATCACGCGGTACTTCGTGACGATGGCGCTGGTGTTCAGCGTGTTCACCGTTCTGCTGTTCGGGCTCGGCGCCGACATTTTGCTTTCGATTTTCGCATTTACCATCGCGTGCATTTTTTTCGTGCTGGCGGGATATTCGTCCAACTCGCCGTACAGCACGGTGGGCGCGGAACGCGAGCTCATCCAGATCATGTGCTACGAGCCTATGATTTTGCTGTACGCATTCGGTTATTATCAGGCTACGGGCACGTTCCGCGTGACGGATGCTTTTTCGCTGGAAGCCCCGCCGATATTAAAGCTACCGTTTATATTTATCGGGCTGATGTACGTGATCACGGTCAAACTGCGCAAATCGCCGTTTGACCTCAGCATGTCGCACCACGGGCACCAGGAGATCGTAAAGGGCATAACGACGGAACTGACCGGCATCTGCATGGCGATGGTCGAAATAATCCATTGGTTTGAAATTGTGTTTGCTTTGGGACTCGTGTTTTTGATGTTCGTATGGGCGGAGCCGCTTAGCATTCTGCTTGCCTTGGCGGTTTGCATTGTTTCGTTTTTTTCGGAAGTGATAATCGACAACGCCTTTGCGCGTTTCAAATGGACTCTCGCGTTAAAAGCGAGCTGGCTCGTGATTGCCGCGGCAGGCGGCATAAATCTGCTGCTGCTCGGGCTGTTCGGGTAAAAACTATATTTTGCAGTTATTTTTATTTTTATACATATTACTCGTGTCACTAAAAGTGAGAAAAAAAAGTTTTGCATTAATTTAAGTCATTTGTTATCATTCAAAAAAAATGATAAGAAGCTTAACACCCAACGGCTTCGGCATATACGCATACATAATGTGCCAGGCGTTTCAACCCGATTCGTTTGTTTTATGCACGACATATGACATGGCAAAAAACGCGCTGCTTGAAATGTTTGCC